>CAYXXQ010000145.1:0-8326 GCA_964469075.1 uncultured Rhodobacter sp. | reverse complement strand
AAGACAGCAGTATCTGACCTATATGGTCAAGGTAATGTGTCTCAATCAATGCTACGCTTGATCGAAGGGCGTATCGATAGTACTACGACCTCTATCATAGGCCGGATCTATTCTGAGATCATTGGTCCACAGATGGAGTCTATTAAAATAACAAGACTGGAAGCAGATGCGGTTCTTAGGGATCAAGTCTGGGTCGAAATGGACATCGTACTACCTGTACCGTTGAACCATCTCGTACTGAAATTCCGGTTAATATAACGGAGATGCGTCATGGCTCAAGATGTATATAATGTACAGATAGGCGATCCAGTTGCATGGAAACTAGATGGTTTGCTCATCAACTTTGATGATAATAATGCAGACCTTCTGGCTACCGGTTGTAACTTAAGTTACGCTAGGAACCTGACAAGCACTTTTCCGATTAATACCAATAAGAGATTAATAATCTCAGGGATACCTCAGGGGTCCCTTACTATTGGTAGTATCATCGGTCCAATAGGTGACTTGAAAGCGTTTTTAGATCGTTACGCTGATGTGTGTAACATCAATCGCAATGTAATAACAATTAGGCCGGGCGGGATTACCCCCTGTGAAGGCGACGACACGAACTTTAAGTTCTTGAAACTCACCTTAACTGGTTGCTTAATCCAATCCTTCGGTTTAACCGTTGAGAATCGTGATGGCATGGGTATGGTTAACTCTACTATTGCTATGCAGTTTGTTGGTCTCCAGACCGAAAATACAAACGATTAGTTTATTATAATAATTAGTAGAGGGGCTTTTCTATATGCCACCATCTGTCTATAATGTTCTTGAGGCTGCGGGTTCCGATTCGCAGCCTCAATTTTTAGAGTTTGATACCGGTATAGTGTGTTATGCTATCCCGGCATTGAATGCCTATTACGTTATACCCTCCCAGAACATGGGCGGAGCAGGCGATCCTATTATGAACGTGGCCTTTGCCATGAATGGGTCAGCTCTTAAATATGGAGCCACTGTCTCTGAGTATTATCAACCCGGTACATGTGTACTAATCGCGAAAACAGGAGCAGCGGCTCACGCGGGCACACCCGAGGCTCGTAGATTTTTAGTTATAGTAGGCTCCATACCTAAAGATGCAATACTGGATCCTACCACATTCCCTACACGATCAATAATGCCAGGAGTAGGCATTGACTATGAAACTAACCCCTTTGCTAATAGTCTTAAAGCTGCCCGGGAAATCTCCACTATCATAACTGATAGGAGCTATGGACGACACATTGAAGCCTTGGCCGGTGATTGGGCTGTTATTAATGACTTCATGAACTATATACTCATGGGTCAGAACTATGTGGGCATTGGTGCTTTGCGTGCTAGAATAGAAGCACACTCTATCCAAAATAAATTAAAACTTACAGCTGATGACTTACGAATAGAGGGCCTAGGCTCCGAGTCAGCTGACAGACCTGACCTAAAAGAATTACTATTATATAGTAGAAGGGCTCGTACCATACTCGAGGGTATGGGCAGTACCTCTGCTACCCCTGTTGTTGCTGATGATCTCGGTGACTTTGAACCTATAGAGAAAGACCAGCAAGGTATCTTCCGCCATGAGGATTATGAAGGCGAACTTGTTGATGGTATATGGAAGACTACTAAACTACCACCTGCTCTAGAGGCCGTACGTACATGGGAAGAGGATAAACCAGAACTAGGCCTTACATCCGAACAACTACAGTATGATGGTCTATACGAGAGACGTGGCGCTAACCAGGTCTCATCTGTTAAGAGCCCTTATGTACCGGTTGTCCGGGCACTAATGCCTGAAGAAGAAAATGAAGACCCCTTCCCTGATGAAGAGGAAGGCACCAGTTGGCAGGAGAAAGAAGGTATATCTGATGAAGACTATCCTAACATAGCACCAGCTAACAGTACTGATGAATTTGACCACAACACTGCAGAATACTGGCGTAAACGTCTTCGGTCCAGGACTGATAACTGGAAGGTATACACACCAGAAGAGGTTAAGGATGAGTATGGTCTTGACATGGATAGACGTAAAGAGATACCAGGACTGGATGAAACAGAACACGACTACCCCATCCCCGAGGTAGTAGAGATTGAAGACCCTGCAACTGGTAAAAAATATAAATATTATGCTGCTGAATCCTTTATTAAACAGCTACCTGATGGTAGCATTTCTATATCAGATGGATACGGAGCAGAGATAAGAATGGTTAAGGGTCGTATAATCATATCAGCAGCAACTGATATAGAGCAGCGCCCGGGCCGTGACATAGTTAATATGGCGGGTAGGCACCTTGTGAACAATGCAGGTGACAGCTTATTCATGCAGGCCTCTAATGGCTCTATATACTCAAAGGCAGAGAAAGATTACAGAATACTGGCGGGTAACTCAGGTGAAGGTACTTTAACCATAGAATCCAGAGGAAAAGCAGAGGCAGATCCTAACAGTAATGATCCAGAGAAGCGCGTTGATGGTGGTATTGTAATGAAATCCTCCTCTAACATAGGCATCGTGGGTAAAGATATGTACATAGGTGTCTATGATAAAGATGATGCCAGCCCTAATGGATTGAAGAGGACTAAGTCCGGTACTATCATAATTGACTCCTGCGGGGGTGTACTGGGTATGCTCGGTTCATCTATGTACTCAAACTTTAAAACAAATATATCAATGACATGCACAGCAGGTAATGGTTCAGGGCTGTCATTGGGGTCCGCACGTATAGGACTCTTCGCAACAAGCTTAGACCTGGGAACAGGTAATTGTCTTATCAATGTACCATCCAGCGGGTCAGTAGCCGTCAAGACATTAGGAGCATCAGGCGTAGTCAGTGAAAATATATCTGTAACAGGAAGGCCCATACTATCAGTCGGGGGTAACATCCAAGCCTTAACTGGTATTATGGCAGGTGGGTCCATGGGGGCTGCATCCATGTCGGCGGGTCGCGGGAGCTTTGGTGGAGCATCTAAGCATTATAGCCATAAGGGTGGTAGTACACCTACTATATCTATACCAGCCTTGGATTCTAGTGCACTTAAAGCAGCTGGTGAAAGTTTTGAAGAGAAAGTCGGAGGAGCATCCGACACATTATATAAAGGAGCTAACCTACAAGGCACAGGCTTCGTATATCCTACAGGAGGAGACATGAGAGTTTCCTCTGATTATAAGATGTATGCTGCCAGATGGCAGAATATGATACCCGTAGAGGAGTCCAAAGCATGGGATGAGAAAATGGTTAAGTCTCCGGACGGAGCCTCAGAATCTTACATTTATCCCGGTAAAGCGCATTGGGAACGGAAGTCTTTCTTTATGGGAGTCAACAATGGGGTTATATTAAAGGATGAATATGTTATCAACACCACACAGGAGGATTGATTATGTCAGAAGAAGAATTGAACGCAGCAGAAGCTGTAGAAGAGGGGATCAAAGCGGAACCATGCATTAGATGCGGGTTCTCAATTGATCATGAACCGTTACCTTTAGAAGAGGATATGGAAGAGTATCTGCGATGTATCCTAGGAGGGCTATCTTTTATGAAAGAGTATTCCCTATATAATGGGAAGATCCAGTTAACCTTCAGGAGTATTAATAACAGAGAAGTAGATCAGCTTAATGATATTCTGTTTCGTATTGCTGATCATATGGATACCCAGGAAGTACAGGATAGGGGTATTTAGCTTAAGCTTATGTACTTCTTAGCTAAGGTTAAGCTATCAGACCGCGATGAGGAATATGATATTCCTACATTGACCGAGTTTGCTCAGATCCCTGAAGAGTTTAATAAACGATTCGGTGACTGTGCTGAACCTATTATAAGACTAATGAGTCAGTCTTTACTTCTTTTCATGGACCTTCAAGGTTTACTCGTATCCCAGGGATTCGATGAAAATTTTTGGAAGGGCGCTGGGCTACGCTCGCGGTAAGGGCACAGCGCACGGGAGTGCTAGATTATCGCACATATGAGCAGGCTGATTCTAAGTGGTTACTTAAAGAACAACTGCTGCTCAATGATATAGAGAATAGCGTTATGGCCGAACATTGTAGGGTATTACTCCCTATATTGGACCCGGACCAACGCCTAGACCTCTTCGACCAGATATTAGGTTATGAGTTACCGTGGCTACTCAAAGGGATCACTGAAGGCAACTCGGCCGATCACTTGATAGCACAATATAAAGACGCAATGGAAAAGAAACATGGCAGAAGAAGAAAAGAAGCGTGAATTCTTTAATCCTAGTTGGAAGTCTAATGACTTAGATCGGGATATGGAAAATAATTTCACCCCGGGTGCCTTGCCTATGGCAGGTGCTGGGGCTAATAATGCCGTATCTACTCTAATGAGTCAGTTGAGCCCTTTACTAGGGTCCTTAGCCAACCTTGCAGGTATTGATCAAAAGATTGTAGAAGGTATAACCCGCTCAGTAGGCGGAGTGCTATCCACACGAGGATCCTTCACAGGTGGTTCAAACCTTGCTCACCAGCTTTATAATAGTGAACAGGCTAGTACCAATGCCAAGTTACTTAAAGGGTTTGACACAGCTTCAACAGATGGGCATACTCGTTTAACCCAGCAGATATATGAAAAGATGGGCCATGACCCTGCTACAGCCGCTATTAAGGCCAAAGCAGCTATGGATAACCCATTAAAGCCTATGGGCTTAGCCTCTGGGCAGGCCTTTGATTCATATGGTATGGACCAGATGCGGAGAAGCATGACAGCCAGTAGTCTTATTGGTGGTGTACATGTAAATAACAAAGCTACTCAAGATAGATTTGCTAAATACTCATCAGACCTTGCATCCAATTACATGGAGAATAAGTTTGCGTTTGGAGGGTTAAGCGGTGGTGATGTGGGACAACTACAGACTGCTATGACTCAGAGAGGTCAACTAGACTTTAAGACTGGTGGTAAAGGTAACAAATCCAGTGATATGGTTAATAAGGTTAAGGACATGGCTAAGGCCATCTCCCCTCTTAAGCAACTCTTTAATGAGAGTATACCCCAATTAATGGAGAGATTGGATGAGGCTTTCGGGGTAAGCACAGCCACCTTCAGTCCAGATCAAATCTCCAGTAAAATTGCTAGAATGAAGTACACAGCATCTCAGACAGGTGTATCTGTGGGTCAGATTATGGGTATGGCAGGTAGTGCACGTCAAATGCTTGGTAGTATGGGCATGTCCGGTATGGGTGCTGACACAGCAGCTGTACAGGCAGCAGGTATGATGGGATCAGGTGTTAACCTGGCTCGCTTAGATCCCCAGAAGTTCCGCCAACAGGTATTAAGGGATGCTGTAGGGCAACAAGGTAGCCAAGCAGCTAAAGAATTATCAGGGGCTGCTGCTATAATGATGAGATCGGGTAAACATAAAACACACCAGGCTGCTGTTGATGCTTTGATGGCTGGTTTAGGTGATGATTTTTCTGTGGGTAATATGGCAAAGGTAGCCGGTGCCTCAAGAGGACAGATAGTAGCAGCTGGTATGTCCGAGACAGCTGAGGATATAAGAACACAGACAGATGTTGCCACAAACCTCACAGAAAAAAGGTATGGAGACTTCCGAACAGTGATGGGACAGGGTCTTAGGTATAGAGCACGTAAAGCACGTGATCCTAAGGTTAAGAAAGCCTATGCGACACTCATAGCTGGTCTACGGTCGGGTGCGGTTGACAATGAAGAGAATGCAGCAAAGGCTCTAAGTGGTATGGGATTAAGTGCGGGCCAGATGGAGGCTGTACTTGGGACATACAAAGCAGAGGGTAACATAGCTGCTGGTTCTGTAGGATTTGAAGGGGGACAGCGCGGAGCAATAGCCCAATACAATGCGGAACAGAATCGTAAGCTTATCTCAGATAAAACAGAGGAATGGGTTAAAACAGAAAAATCCATCAAAGCAGCCGGGCTAGATGAACCCGGTTATGGTCTTATAGGTATGATACAAAATAAAGACGGTAAAGGTACTAAAGTAAGTGATGCCTTCGTAAAAGCTTTTGGGCTGCCTAAACTTAATATGGATACAAGCACAATTGATGCCTTAAATAAAGAAACAGGTGGAGCATCTAGATTAACTGACTCTGTTAAGATTGCCTTTACTAATATGAATAAGAAGGGTGTAAGTGCAAAAGCACTTGCCCGTTATAAGGCTATGGGTAAGGCACTGTCCATGGATAAAGGCGCGGATAAGGTAGCAGCGTTGGCTAAAGCCAGGGATGATATCTTCCTCAATGACACAGATGAAGGTGAAGCAGTACGGAAAGTAGCAGGCTTCTCAGATAATAAGGCCTTTACTACAGATTATCTTAAAGCCACAGCACCAGTAAGGGAGCGGATGCTTAAGAAGGCAGGTATAACAAAAGCCTTAGCAGGAATGAAGGGTGACGATGCGAATATTAAAGCATTAAAAGCCAAGATAGCCGCCGCTTCAGCAACAGATGATACTGTGAACGTTAGGGAGATGATAGCAAACAGTGGCTTAGAAGATTCACAGCAAAAAGCATTAAGCAGGGATTACGAGAAGATAATGAAAGACGAAGCGGGAGTAGACGTCTCAGAGACAGCTCCGGACTTCCTTAAACGTATTCTGGCAGCATTGGAAAGTCTAGCTAAGGCTCCCATACTTGGCGGCAAAGCAGAAACAGATTAATAAGGAATAATTATGGCAGGAAACAATATTTTTTTAGGACCCAACAATAAGGCACAGAACGCTGTTGCTATTAAGGATCCGTTTCGGGGCAGTAACGTATGCGATATACAGGTCAACGGACGGTCTCTTAATAATAAATTATATCTACTAACCGTAGCAGGTAGTGGTGCGGTTAACCTTCAGATAGATGTTAACTTTAATAATGCACTTTTTGTTACAGTATTTGGTGATAAATTAACACCATTGACCTTTAAAGGTCTAGCAATACCTACAGTTTGTGATGGCACAGATGATGGTAGTGCTATAATAACATTCTTTAATGATTACAAGGCTGGTGCTAAGAAGTCTGATATAGATGTTATTACCATAGCATATAACAGAGGTGACTTTGTATTTAAAGGCATTCTAACACAGATGTCCCTTAACCCTTATTCACAAGCGGGTGCTGATGCCTTCACATTTGATATGACCCTACAAGGAAGGGTAGTCTCCAAGAACACAGGTTCTTGATCTTAATAAAGGATTATAAAATGAACAGAGTATATTCAATCTTAACTAAAGGGCAGAATAAAGATGCTCAAGGATACCAACGAAAGGTAGATACCACTGTAGGTTATAGCGGACTGGAAAGTGTTGCTGATATCCTGGTAACGGATAGTACTGACAACTCCTACTACAACTACCAAGCAGATCAATTAGTCCAGGTATGCCGTAAATCGCTTTTAAAGGCCTCTCTCGCTGCAGTTGATCCTTTAAACACCTACGAGTATACCTTCGGTGTTGTTGAGCCCTCCACGTTAATAGGAGCGCTCCCCGCTGGAGTGGCGTTGGATCTACTGGAACCGGACATGCGCCATACATGGACATATCAGTCCTTGGTTATAGTGGTTAACCCCTCAGGGTTGGTTACTGTTAATGGTCTGCCACAGACCTTTACAGTGGCTGAGGGACTAACAACAGCTATTATATTGGCCGATGGACTTTCCATGAAACTCAGAGGAACGCTTCCTGCTGCATCATTCAGCACCATTGTAACAGTGGTTAGACAACCGACAAGAGACCTTAAACCTGTTATAACTGCTTTAAAAGAATTCGACACTAAATGGCTACCAAAATACTCTGACTATAGACATAGTTATGATGTTAATGATTGGTTAGCCGCATTCATTCTAAACTATTGCGAGACTGTAGATGGATCTTGATTCAGTAATTATTAATAGCTTAACTATGAGTGGTGCCGGTAAGACATACGACATTACCGACTTCTCAGCAAGCTGGGCAATTGACAGGGTACCACAGGCCAGATGCCGTGTGATCACAGGTCAAGGGGTCCTTGGCTCCACTAAGAACGTGGAGTGGGAAGATCCCGATCCTGGTAAGCTGTGGACTATCAAGGTAAAGACAAGTGACGGCACAGAGACGCTCTTTAAAGGTTATATACTATCCGTAGCAGAGTCTGAAAGGTTATCACCAATGGGTAGTAAGGTCTCTTTATTGGTAACACTAGGAGCTGAGGCAGTTGTGCTATCCTCATTACAGTCAGCATCTTATTCCTACTGGGACCTGGAAGCCCTGGACACACAAGAGTCGAGTACACGTCAAAGACCCGTCATCAACTCGCGGTATCGCGCGCTGGCGATGAGTCTTGCTTCGATTATGGATGAACCTGAGA
>CAYXXQ010000144.1:0-8342 GCA_964469075.1 uncultured Rhodobacter sp. | reverse complement strand
TCTGGCGCTGGGGGCTTTGACTTTGCTGACGGTCAACATCGTTTGCGTCAACTTGGCGGCGCAGGCGGTGTTTCAGATCCGCCAGATCACGCCCCGGACCTGGTACAAAAAGACCAAGGCCAAACGCGCGGGCCGGATCAATGCCGCTTTTTTGCTGTCGCTGTTGATCGCTTTGGGCCTGCTGTTATATTTCAACGAGCCGGTGGCGATGTGAGCCGTTGCGCGCCTTAGATATTGCCGAAATGGCCCTGATAGATCGTGCGCAATGTCTCGGTTTCAAACAGGGATGAAACCGAGTTGCCGTTGGCGATATTCAGGATCGCTTGGGCGAAGATCGGCGCGGTTGGCAGGACGCGGATTTTCGCCTCGGCCTTGACCTCTTCAGTGGCCTCGATGGAATCGGTGACGACCAGACTTTTCAAGACGGATTTGTGAATGCGGCCGACAGCTGGGCCGGACAGCACACCGTGGGTGACGTAGGCATGCACCTCGGTTGCGCCTTTTTGCAGCAGGGTTTCAGCGGCTTTGCAAAGAGTGCCGGCCGTGTCGCACATGTCGTCGATGATGATGCAGGCGCGGCCTGATACATCGCCGATCACGTTCATTTCAGCCACTTCGCCGGGGGCCGTGCGGCGCTTGTCAACGAAAGCCAGGTCAAGATCCAGCCGCTTGGCCAGTTCGCGGGCGCGGGCAACGCCGCCGACATCGGGCGAGATGACCATGACCTTGTCAAGGTCGGGAAACTGATGCGCGATATCCATCGCAAAAATCGGTGAGGCATAAAGGTTGTCGACCGGCAAATCGAAAAACCCCTGAATTTGTGCCGCGTGCAGGTCCATTGTCAGAACCCGCTCGATCCCGGCTTCGGTGATCAGGTTGGCGACCAGCTTGGCCGAAATCGGTGTGCGCGCCTTGGTGCGGCGGTCCTGCCGGGCATAGCCGAAATAAGGAATGACCGCCGTGATGCGTGACGCTGATGAGCGGCGCAAAGCGTCCGAGATGATCAGCAGTTCCATCAGGTTGTCATTAGCCGGATTGGAGGTCGGCTGAAGTATGAACATATCTTCGCCGCGGACGTTTTCAAAAACCTCCACAAAGATTTCCTGATCGTTGAAGCGTTCGACCCGGGCGTTGATCAGTTTGACACTGCGCCCCTGATGCATGGACATCCGGCGGGCAATTGCCTCGGCCAAAGTCCTGTTCGCGTTTCCAGAAATCAACTTGGGCTCGGCTATGGCATTCATCGGACTTTCCCTTTATCCGGTGTCTAGGCAGACCACCAAGACAGTTTTGTGGGCGTGGCTTCGCTTAACATTGCGTTTGGGATTCGCCTAGGGGCAGCAAGGGTGCTAACGCTAAGAAAACACACCTGAAGGAGGGTAAATTGCCGCAAATCGATTATTTCCTGTCAACGGTCTCACCGTTTACCTACCTGGCCGGGGATCGGCTGGAAATCATTGCCGCCCGGCATGGGGCCACGATCTGCTATAAACCCTTTGACGTTGTTGCGAATTTTTCGCGCACCGGCGGAACCAAACCAAGTGAGCGGCATGAAAGCCGCAAGGCGTATCGGTTGCAGGAACTGGCGCGGATTGCCAAGCGTCAAGGCCTGCCGATCAATCAGCAACCGGCACATTGGCCGACCAATCCGGCCCCCAGCTCTTACGCGATCATAGCGGCGCAACACGCTGGTGGCGGCGATCTGGGTGCCTTGGTGCAGGGCTTTTTGTCGGCCTGTTGGGCGCATGAAAAGGACATTGCTGACGACGCGGTCGTGAAAGACTGTCTGGCTGCGGCCGGGTTTGATCCGTCTTTGGCGGATCAGGGCTTGATCGTCGGGGCTGAAACCTTCGCGTCCAATAATGAAGAGGCCGCGCGACGCGGTGTTTTCGGCGCACCAAGCTATCTGATCGGGGACGAGGTGTTCTGGGGTCAGGATCGCCTGTCATATCTGGACGAATACCTGGCGGACCACGCCTGATGCCAGAAGCAATTTTGGCGGGCACGCACAGCCATTGGCGAGTTGACGGCCCAGGCACGCGTGAGGTGTTCTTGCTGCATTGCACCCTGGCGCATTCCGGGGCCTGGAAAGGGCTGATCGAAGCGCTTGGCGAGGGGTGTCACATGGTGGCGATGGATCTGCCGGCACATGGCCGCAGCGGGCCGCGCGACCCTGATGTAACCTGGCAGACCCAGTCCACCAATATGGCAATCGCGCTGCTGGAGCGCGGTAAGACGCCGGTTGATCTGATCGGCCATTCCTTTGGCGCGACCGTGGCCTTGCGGATCGCGGTTGAGCGGCCCGAATTGGTGCGCAGCCTGACCCTGATTGATCCTGTGTTTTTCTCCGCCGCCAAAGATGCCGGACGGCGCGAATTTGAGGACCATATGGGCCTTCATAACTGGTTTTATGAACTGCTGGATCAGGGCGATTTTGCCGGGGCAGCCCGGGCGTTTAACGCGATCTGGGGTGGTCAAGATGAATGGGACGCACTTAGCGAAAAGCAGCAGGCCTATATGACAGACAGGATCGGCATGATTAAGGCCGGTGGGGACTCGGTCCTTGGGGTCGGGCCGGATTACATCCCGCTTGGCACGGTCGCGAAGGTCGCGGTGCCGGTCTTGCTGATCGAAGGGGCCGAAACCGATCCGATCATCATGGCCGTGCAGCAATCGCTGCATCAGGTCTTGCCGCATTCAAAATCGGTGATCATCCCAGGGGCTGGCCACATGGTCGCGATCAGCCACCCGGCTGAAGTCGCCGCTGAATTGCGTGCCTATCTGGGGTTTTAGAGCGTATTACGTTTGATGTGGCTTGCAGATCACCCCAAGTTCAGGTGATTTGCGATGAAGCTGCATCAGTTAAAACGCAAAACGCCTTAATCAACCAGCGCATTGGCCTTGAAATCTTCGATGTGCTGGTTCGTGGTGGCCCAGTTTGTGACCAGCCTTGCGGTCAGCAGGTCTTGTGGATCGTCGTCGCTGAACGGGTCGCCGCTTTCGACGTAATAAGCCGCGCCCGCTGCCAGCAGGCGGCGGTGGGTGGCGCGGGGCCAGACTGCGAAGATCATGTTGGCCTGTCGGGCGTGCAAGAGTTTTGCGCCTTTGATTTTTGTCACGACACTTTCCAGCCGGGCGGCGGCGGTGTTGGCTTTTTGGGCCAGATCCAACCACAGATCATCGGTCAGATAGGCCAGGTATTGTGCTGCCAGATAGCGCTGTTTTGACATCAGGTGGCCGCCGCGGCGGCGGCGGTGTTCAAACTCATAAGCATGATCTGGGTTGAAGAAAATCACCGCCTCGGCCCCGATCAGGCCGTTTTTGGTGCCGCCAAAACTAACGGCGTCGATACCGGATTTCCATGTCATCTCGGCCGGGGTGCAGCCAAGTGTGACCAGCGCATTGGCAAACCGCGCGCCATCCATGTGGCAGGCACAGCCAAAGGATTTCGCAACCTCGGTCACGGCGCGGATCTGGCTGAGACTATAGACCCCGCCAAGATCGGTCACTTGCGTCAGGGACACAGGCCCGCGCCTTGTGTCGGGGCTTTTGCCATCGCTTAGGTTGCCAAGTGCTGTCGCCAATGCATCGGGATCAATCCGACCGTCGGGGCCTGCGACTGGCAGCAGTTTGGCGCCGCCTGTGTAAAACTCAGGCGCGTTGCATTCGCTGACCTGGATATGCGCGGCCTCATGGCACAGGATCGCCTGCCAGGGTTGGGTCAGGGTTGCCAGGGCCAGGGCGTTGGCTGCCGTGCCGCTGGACAGCAGAAACACCCGCGCATCCGGGGCTTCAAAGACCTCGCGCAAGCGGGCTTCGACCTGATGGGTGGCTGGGTCGTTGCCGTAAGGCATCGCGTAGCCCTGATTGGCGGCAATGACCGCTTCCAGCACCTGCGGGGCCGCCGGGCCGGTATTGTCAGAGGCAAAAAACATTTCAGTCAAACCCTTCGATCACATAGTCTTCAAGATCTTCCTCATCGACGTCATATTCGGCAACCACCTTGCCGCGCATGGAAATTCCGGCGCGATGTACGCTGTCAGGATCGCCGGAAATCAGCGGGTGCCAGTCATAAAGAGGCTTGCCTTCAAACCGCAAACGATAGGCGCAGGTTTCGGGCATCCAATAGGCGTGGCGCTCGATATTTTCCGGGGTCAGCACGACGCAGCCCGCCACCATTTGCTTGCGCAGCGCATATTGGCCACAGCGGCAGGCTTGATCGTCAAACAATCGGCAAGCGACATTGGTATAGGCGATTTCATTGCTGTCCTCGTCTTCCAGTTTCAACAGGCAGCAGCGGCCACAGCCGTCGCAGAGGGCCTCCCACTCGGGTCGGGTCAGTGCGTCCAGCGGCTGTTTGGACCAAAATTCGGGGCGGGTGTCGGGTATGTTCATGCGGCGGAGAGTGGCCCGGAAATGATCTGGTGAAAAGGCCGAAACGCACCAGACTTGATGCGTGCCGGATTCGCGATTAGCATAAGCCGAAAAAGGGCGGGCAGTTGCAGGAAACCGATCTATATCCACCGGTCAAGGCGTTCCTTGAAGGTCAGGGCTATGAGGTCAAGGCCGAGATCACCGATTGCGATCTGGTGGCCATGCGCGGCCAGGATGCGCCCGTGGTGGTGGAGTTGAAGCTGAACCTGTCGCTGGCTTTGCTGATGCAGGGGATCGACCGTCAGGCGATTACCGATGCGGTTTATATCGCGGTGCCGGCCCGCAAAGGCCCGCGCTGGCGGGTGCAGCTGCGCGATGCGGTCAAGCTGTGTCGGCGGTTGGGGCTTGGTCTGATCTCGGTCAGGATGGGCGCGGTCCGTTCGAAGGTCGAGGTGCATACAGATCCCGGCCCCTACCGGCCACGCAAGCACAAAGCGCGTAAAACCGCGCTGCTGCGGGAATTTTCGCGGCGCGTCGGTGACCCAAACAAGGGTGGGCAGAGCGGGCGGCCGATTGTCACCGCATATCGTCAAGACGCTTTGCGAATTGCGCATGCGCTGCATCAGGAAGGACCGAACCGCCCGGCCTTGCTGGCGCGCAATCTGGACGTGCCAAAGGCGGCTTCAATTCTGCAAAAGGATTACTATGGCTGGTTTGAAAGGGTCGAGCGCGGCGTTTACACCCTGCGCGCAAAAGGCGTCAGTGCCATCGGTGATTATCAGGATGTGCTGGCGGAATTGACCGCCGAATAGGGCCGGGCGATCAGATCGCGGCCAGGATGCGCTGGCTTTCGATGCAGTCTTCGTCGATCTGGCGGATCAACGCGTCAAGGTCATCAAACTTCAGTTCCGGGCGCTGAAATCCGACCAGGGCGACGGAAATGTTGATGCCGTAGATATCGCCGGAAAAATCAAAGATGAAGACTTCAAGATTGGGATAATCGCCGCCAAAAGTCGGCCGCAAGCCGATCGAGGCGGCGCCCTCGTAATGGCCCTTATGCGGGCCTTCCAGGACGTCCACCAGCACCGCGTAGACCCCGAATTTCGGTGGGTGCAGCCCGTCAATTGCCAGGTTGGCGGTGGGGTAGCCAAGATCGCGGCCACGCTGATCGCCGCCGACGACTTTGCCGTCGATCCGGTGCCAGTGGCCCAGCATGCGCGCGGCATCTTCGGGGCGGCCCTCGCTAAGGGATGTGCGGATATTGGTCGACGAAAACTCGCCCAACTGGCCGGTCACAAGCGGCGCGATGGTGACGCCGAACCCCATATCGCGGCCCATATCGACCAGCATTTCGGCGGTGCCGGTGCGGCCTTTGCCAAAGCAGAAATCCGCCCCGACGACGACATGTTTCAAGCCAAAGCCCTTGGCGATGACATCGCGCGCGAAATCCTCAGCGCTGAGGGAGGACAGGGCGGCGTTGAAGTTCAGCTCATAAAGCCGTTCAACCCCGAGTTTTTCCAACCGGTGCGCGCGGGCATCGGCGGACATCAGGCGAAATGACGGGGCATTGGGGGCGAAATATTCGCGCGGGTGCGGCTCAAACGTCAGCACGCCAAGCGGGCAGTTGAGGTCTATTGCCTTGCGCCTTGCCAGGTCGATCACCGACTGGTGACCCAGATGCACACCGTCAAAATTGCCGATCGCCGCTGAGGCACCGCGATCTTCGGGGGTGACGTATTTATAATCCCGGATGATCCGCATGATCTGCCCCGCTGCCCTGTTATCTGGTCGTTAGCCCCGGCTTGGCGCCAGAACGGTCGCGTCGCCTTTAATGACGATGGTATCGCCGACCTTGGCGATGCAATCAAGGGCGACCCGGTTTTTGCCGCGGTTGATATCAGCCACGGTGACGGTGGCGACAACCTCGTCGCCGGGGCGTACGGGGGCGGTGAATTTCAGGTTCTGCGCCAGATAGATCGTGCCATGCCCGGGCAGGCGTTCACCTAGCAGGGCCGAAAACAGGCTGGCCGACAGCATGCCATGCGCGACGCGGCCGCCAAAGATCGAGGCTTCTGCGGCTTCGTCATTCAGGTGCACCGGGTTGCGGTCCTCGGAGACCTCGGCGAACATCTGAATTTCAGCGTCGCCAATGATCTTGCGCAAGCTGCGGCTGAGGCCGACCTCCATATCTTCGATATAGATGGTTCCGATTTCGCTGCTGGTCATCAAATTCTCCTGTCGTGATGTAACTTGGTAATAAAAGCCCCGCCCGGGGTTTCAAGTGAATTTTGGGGTTTCAGCGCAAGTGGCCGATGGCAAAGGTTGGGGATAGTTGGAAATCGGCCAGGAAGGCCGACAGTTTTGCCGGGTCGGGCTGGCCGCTGGTGCCGGTTTCTTTGGCGGCCAACCCGCCGGTGATGAACAAGCTGTCCAGATCCTCGGCGATGGCGCCTTTGACGTCGGTGCGGATGCCGTCGCCGATGCAAATGATCTGCTGATCTTCGACATCGCCAACCGCCATCAGCCGCTGCCGCGCCAGGTCGTAAATCGCCGGGTGCGGCTTGCCGAAATAAAGGCTGGTGCCGCCCATTTCCTCGTAAACCTGTGCCAGGGCACCGGCGCAATAGATGCGGGTGTCGCCCCGGTCCACGATCAGATCGGGGTTGGTGCAGAGCAGTTTCAGCCCCTTGGTTTTGGCATAAAGCAAGGTGGAGCGGTAATCGTCCGGGGTTTCAGTGTCGTCGTTGAAAAGGCCGGTGCAGACGATGCCTTCGGCCTGTTCCAATGGCACGCGGGTGATTTCGCGGCCTTTCAAGACATCGGCGGGCAGATCGCGAAAAAAACCGAGGTCGTGATCCGGGCCAAGGTGGTAGACCCGGCTGCCAACATCGCCGGCCGCCAGGCTGAACTGCGACGCATCGCCCGAGGCTGCGACATCGTCATAAAGATCACGCGGCACGCCGATTTTGTCCAACTGGCGGATCACCGAGGGCCGGGGCCGGGGGGAGTTGGTCAAAAGGATGACCTTGCCACCGCCGTCGCGGAACTTTTCCAGCGCCGCAACCGCCGCCGGGAAAGGTTTGTAGCCGTCGTGAAGGCAGCCCCACAGATCGACGAAGGCCGCTTTGTAGCGGTCCGTGATCTGGTCAAACCTGTCGATGATCGGGGTCACGCGCGCGGCCTCAGACCTTGAGGCTTGGGATGATCTGTTTCTTACGGCTCATGATGCCGGGAAGGACGACGCTGTTGCCTGCAACCGTCGCGCCGAAGGATTTTTCGGCCAGGGTTTTCACCAGGTCATTGGGGACCAGCAGCGTGGCTTCTTCCTTCAGGATATCTACGACGAACAGCAATACCTGATCGACGCCGTCCTCAGCGGCAACCGTGTCCATTGCGTTGATCAGGCTGTCTTTGCGGTCGAGCACGATCGAGGGGGCAGTGGTTTCCAGCACGGATACCCGGAAGCTGGTCTCGCCGACATCGTATTTCTTGCTGTCCATGCGGATCAGCTCGGCATCGGAAAAGCGCGAAACATCGGATTTCGCGGCGAACATTTCGGCGGCGTAAGTCGGGATATCAAGGCCAAGATCAGCCGCCAGCCGTTCGGCCAACGCGCGGTCAGTCGGCGTGGTTGTGGGGGAGCGGAATTCAAGCGTGTCGGACAAAACGCAAGACAGCATCAGGCCTTTGATTGCGTCAGGGGCCTTGTCCAGATCGCGGCCGATCAGCCAGCTCATCACCGTGGCGGTGGCGGCGACGGGGCGCATAGTAACTTTGATCGGGGTCTTGGTTTGCAGACCGCCAGTCAGCAGGTGGTGGTCGATCACTTCGGCGATATTGGCGTCGTTTACATTGGCGGGCAGTTCGGCCGGATTGTTCGTGTCAACGATCACCACTTCGTCGTCAGCCCCAAGATCCCCTAGGGTGGCCGGCATTGCGACATTCCAGCGATCCAGCACGAAAAACGC
>CAYXXQ010000143.1:0-8373 GCA_964469075.1 uncultured Rhodobacter sp. | reverse complement strand
GGCGCGTCACTGGCGCAGCTGATGCAAAGCGGCGAGGTTTACCTCGCCTGGGCCTGGAACGAAACCTTCTCAACCATGAGCTATGAGGGCCACCCGATCGCAATGAAACGCGACACGGATGAAGGCTCCTCAAGCTGGGTTTGCGGCTATGCCCGACTGGCCAATGCGCCCGGTTCGGAAGAAAAGTTTTACGATTTCATCAATGCCTGGCTGGAACCGGCTACAGCAGATTACATTGTGAATTCTTGGGGTTACGGCCATTCCAACGCTGTTCAAATGGCAACGATGGCGTCCGAGGATCTGGCCGCTGTTGGTCTGGAAACCAGCGAAAACCTGCGGGCTGGTACGCTTTGGCAAGGGCCGGTGCCCTCTGAATTGCGCGAAAAGATGATCGCGGAATTCGAACAGATCAAGGCTGGTTTCTGATCCGGCCTAGCGATTGATTTTTAGGCTTGAAACGCCCCGGTCCCAGACAAAAAGGGCCGGGGCGTTTTTCATTTGCAGGACGCAAAACCCTTGCACTGGATTACACCGGGCGCTGGGCCCGCAGGTGATGCGGGCAATGCTCGCCACTGTTCAGAACCTTGATCATCGCCCGCCAAGTGCTTTGCTGACCGGCGATGAACGCCTGCCCGTGGGCGGCTTCCAGCCGTGGTCGTTCGAGGCCGGTCAGAAGGTCCAGTTCCTGCTGCGCCACCTCGCGATACCAGGGATTACGGTTGCGCAGGCTGATGTTGATGAACCCTGCCGCTTCCAAAGCACGGCGATAGCGGTCGGGGGAGGCCATCGCGAAATCGAGATCTTCGGCGGTGATATAGGCCTGCATATCCGCCGACGGCGGCCCGTCATGGGACATCAACCAGTCCGAGGCCGCAAACCAGCCACCCGGATTCAGCACCCGAAAAACATCCTGACACAGGCTTTCCTTGTCGGGGATATGTATAATGGAATCCTTGGAATAAACCAGATCAAGGCTTTGATCCGCGACGTCCAAAGGCCCGGGATCAACCCGCCTGATTTCGACCCGCTGCGACAGGCCTAGCCTGGCGACAAACTTGCGGGCGGCGGCGCAAACCTCGTCCTCGACATCAATGCCGATGACTTTGGCGGCCCCCAAATCACGGGCCAGAAGCACCGAGATCGCGCCCGATCCGCAGCCGATATCCAGCGCCGTAAGTCCCTTAAGATCAAGGCCTTGAACGACGCGCGTGGCCTCTTCGGCGCCACCGGGGGACAAAAACCCCTCGCCCCAGATTTCTTCCAGGAACGCGATATGCTGGTTGTCATAAAGGGGATCAGGATCAGTCATACTTTAAAACCTTTCATGCCGGGGCAGGGCTGGCAGCCCTTCCATACCGGGCCAGATAATAGTCGATGAAGCGCTGGGTATAAGCCTCCATCCCCGCCAGCGGCCCGGGGGTGTAATAGCGCGAGGCCACGCCTTCCTGGTTCTTTTCAATAATCAACTTATCGGCAAGCGTCGTCACATCCCAAAGCCAGGTCAGACGATCAGGATCATAGTCACGCCCCGGCTCCGCATCATCGCGCACCAGCCAGATGATTTCCTGCACCGAGCGGTCGCGATTGACCGGGATGAAACGATAAATCACCGCGTGATCATTATAGATCAGCACCGGGTTCAGCATACCAAGATAAAGGTCCGACGCCGCCTGATCATAGCCCCCTATCTGGCCCAGCAACGGTGCCAGCGGCTTGCCGTCTTCGCTGCCGGTCACGTAGCCATCATAAAGCGCATGCCGACTAAGTGTGTAATCGACCGCGCCGGGAAGACCCAGCGGGCCAACCCTGTCAACCACGGCGGTGGAAATCCCCAGCTCCTTTGCGCGGGGGGCCATTGCGTCGTTAAAGGGTTCGACGCGATCAGCCTCCAGATGGGTGGGGTGCATGCGCTTAAACTCAGGATGGGCGGTCGCGCAATGATAGCATTCGTTGTAGTTTTCAACCAACAGCTTCCAGTTGGCCGCTACCGGATAGCAGGCGCGATGGGCGATGCGGGTGCGGTCCAGCCCGAAAGGTTCCAGCATCGGCCCGATCTCAGCCCGAAGGGCGCTGAAATCTGTGGGGCTTTGGGCAAATGACACAAAGATCATCCCCTGAAACACCTCTACCGCGACGGGCTTGAGGCCAAGATCGGCCTTTGGAAGATCATCCCCCATCAGCCGCGCGTTCAAAAGTTGGCCATCAAGGCCGTAAATCCAGGCGTGATAGGGGCAGGTGAAGCGCTTTGTATTGCCGGCAGGCTCCAGGCAAACCCGCGATCCGCGATGACGACAAACATTGGCAAGGGCGCGGATGACATCATCGGCCCCGCGCACCAGAATGACGGATTCCGCCAGCATCTCAAACAGCACATAATCGCCGGTTTCGGGGATTTCCTGCGCCAGCCCGGCGAAATGCCATTCCTGCATGAAGATCGCTTCGACGTCGGCCTCAAACACCTCTTGTGACAGGTAAAACCCCTGTTCCAGCGCGCGGCCAGTTTGGTGGCGGGCAACAAGGGTTTCAAGCGGGGGAGATCCGGCTGAGGCTGTTACGGGCATAGGTATTCCTTCGGGCAGGTCTTCGGGCTTATTCAAACAAAACGATGGAGTCCGCACCCCAGCCGACCCTGACCTTGGTGCCAATTGCGGCGATTGACCGGCCAGCAGTGTTGCGCATTGAAATCGTCGCAGTTTCAGCCGCCCCGGGCAGTTGCACGCTGTAATAGGTCATGTCGCCGTAATAGGATGTGCCGGTGACTTCGGCCTCCACCTCGTGCTCGGCGTGTTCGGATTTGTCAAACAGGATGGTCAGCATTTCAGGCCTCACGCCAACCGCATCAACCGCCTCAGGGGTCAGCCCGGCAGGCAAATGATCGCGCGGCAAATCAATGCTGCCAAGGGCCGGGATATCAAGCGTGAGGACGCTGTCGGATTGGGCGCCAACACGGGCGGGCAGGAAATTCATCACGCCGATAAAAGACGCCACACGCTTGTTGACAGGTTTGCGGTAAAGGTCTTGCGGGGTTGCGATCTGGGCGATTTCGCCTTCAAACATCACGGCAATGCGGTCGGACATGATCAAAGCCTCTTCCTGGTCATGGGTGACCAGAATGAAGGTGATGCCAAGGGATTGCTGCAATTGCCGCAACTCCACCTGCATCTGTTCGCGCAGCTTTTTGTCAAGCGCCGACAAAGGCTCGTCCAGCAGGACGACCTTCGGGCGCATCACCAGGGCCCGCGCCAGCGCCACCCGCTGCCGCTGACCGCCTGACAATTCATGCGCCGCCCGCCCGCCATAGCCTTCAAGATCGACCATCGAGAGGGCTTTTTCAACCTCCTCGGCCACTTGCGCGCGCGACAGTTTCTTGCGTTTCAGCCCATAGCCGACATTATCCGCAACGCTGAGATGCGGAAAAATCGCATAGCTTTGAAACACCATATTGGTCGGGCGCTGGTTGGCGGGAATGCCTTCCATCGCTTTGCCTGCGATGATGATGCTGCCGCTGGTCGGGTCATCAAACCCTGCGATCATCCGCAGCAATGTGGTTTTGCCGCAACCCGATGGCCCCAGCAGCGAAAAGAACTCGCCCGCGCGGATGGTAGCGCTGATGCCTTTCAACGCCTCAACCTTGCCAAAGGATTTGCAAACATCCGTCAGGTCAATAATCGGGGTGTGGTCGCCGTTTTGCATGTCAGATGAACCCTCCGGTGGCAGATGCCTCGATGCCTTGTCGTTTCGCGCTGCGCTGGCGGAACCATTCTGCCGCGATCAGCAGGATAATCGACAGCGCCAGCAAAATCGTCCCCAGCGCCATCACCGAGGGCAGCTTGGCGGGAAAGCGCATCTGACTCCAGATATAGACGGGCAGGGTCACGTCGGTGCCGGTCAGAAAAAACGCGATGATAAACTCGTCCAGCGAGATGGTGAAGGTGATCAGCAGGCTGGAAATCACCCCCGGTAAGACCAGCGGAAAAATCACCCGCCGAAACGTGCCCCAACTGGTTTCGCCCAAATCATACGAGGCCTCTTCAAGACTTTTATCCAGCCCCTGAAATGCCGAACTGAGGATCGCGATTGAAAACGGCACGCAGATCAGAACATGGCCGCCGATCACCGTCCACAAGGACAGCGACATGCCCAGCCGCAGCATCAGCACCAGCAGCGCCACGGCGACAATAATCTCGGGCAGGACCAGGGGCAGCATGATGAACCCAACGATGCCGCGCTTGGCCGGAAAGCGATACCGCGCCATCGCCCGCGCCGCGCTGGCCCCCAATACCGTGCTGATCAGCGCCGTTGTCAGCCCCACCAACAAGGTGTTGCGCACCGCGTTATGCAGCGCCTCGGTGTCCCATAAAACGCCAAACCATTTGGTTGTGCCGCCGCTTAGCGGGAAGGCAATGATGGTGGCGTCGTTGAACGCAAACATCGGCAACAAGACGACCGGCGCATACAAAAACAGGATATATAAAACGGCATAAGCCGTCAGCCAGTTGATAGACAGAAAACGGCCCAGTTTCATCCGACCTTGCCCCCCACACGTTTGCCGACAAGGTAAATCGCCACCGAAATCAAGCCGACGATCAGCATCGACGTGACGGCCAATGCCGCCCCAAGCGGCGCATTATTGGCCTTGCCGAACTGGATCTGGATCATGTTGGCGATCATCAGCCCATCGGTGCCGCCAACCAGTTTTGGCGTGATGAAATCACCCACCGTCGGGATCAGCACGATCAAGGTTGCGGCGATCACGCCCGGCATTGCCAGCGGCAACGTCACCCGGAAAAACCGCCGCACCGGCCCGTCGCCCAGGTCTTCAGCCGCCTCCAGAAACGAGCGGTCGATTTTTTCAAGCGCTACAAAGATCGGCAAAATGGCAAAAGGCGCCCAGGCATGCGCCAGCGTCAGCACCACCGCATTGAGGTTATAAAGCAGAAATGTCAGCGGCTCATCTATCAGCCCCAGCCATAGCAGGGTGGAGTTCAGAACGCCGTTATACCCCAGGATCACTTTCCACAGAAACACCCGCAGCAGATAGCTTGTCCAAAACGGAATGGTGATCAGAAACAACCACAACGCCTTGCGCCGCTTGACCTTGAAGGACAGGAAATAGGCGATTGGGAAGGCCGTTAAAACCGTGACGAATGTGACGATCAGAGAGATTTTCAGCGACCGGATGATCAGGACGCGGTAGATCGGTTTGCTCCAGGCTTCGCGGTAGTTATCAAGCGTCAGCGTGGTATCAAGATCAAGGTAGGATTGGGTCCAGAAACTGAAGGTCACCACCATCGTCAAAGGCGCCGCCAGCATCAACAGTGCGTAAAGAAGCGTCGGGCTGATCAGCAACAGCCCCTGTCTGCCCTCATGGCCCATCCTCACGCCTGTTCCCTTCCGCCCGGTCGCAATGATCGCCGCAGCTTCGTCACATTCCGGCCTTCGCAGCAAGCAGTTTTTCGTTTTGCGCCGCAAGTGTACCCGCCGCCGGTTCGCTGACATCCAGCACCGGAAACAGTTCGCGCAAAGCGTCGTGATAGCTGCGCACGCCCAGTTCCAGATCCGACAAGATCACGCCGTCATACCCACTGGAAAATGTCGCCTCCCAGCACCATTCGATCAATTGTTCATCCTCTTTGGAGGTGATCCGGTCGATCCGCCCGCTCAGATAGCGCGACAATCGCATTTGCCGGTCTTCATCCGGGTGTTTGTAACAGGCGCCGCGCTGGATGGTGTGGCCATTGGCTACCGGGAATTCCTGGTAGTAAATCACCGAGTCCGGGTAGATGCCAAAAACCAGGTTCGGGAACATCCCCAGATAAAGCCAGGCCTGCTTGTGATCGGCGTCAAGGCTGGGAACATCGGGCAGAATGGCGCGATAGTTGCGCACGCTCCACAAGCGGTTGTCAGCCTCGCGAAAGCGCGAAAAGGAGCGGTTGGCCCCGTCCTGAACTGCCTCGTCATAGTAGTTGCTGCCAAACAGATCATGCAGCCCCGGATGCGCCATCGGCACGTGATAGCCCTCGTTGTCGACATCGCGCACGTTTTTCCAGTTGGCCCGGACATCTTCAGACCAGAGACCGGCCCCATCGGGCACCATGTTGCCCAGATCATACTGCGCCAGTTCCTTGTCAAACCGCGCCATGACCTCAGCGACCGATGGTTGCGGGCCTGGCTTGAACCTGACAAAGACAAAGCCGTTCCAGATCTCCATTTCAATCGGTTTCAGGCCCCATTTCACCGGGTCAAGATCGGGCAGGCTGTCAGGCTGGGACGCCCCGCGCAGGGTGCCGTCCAGATTGTAAACCCAGCCATGAAACGGGCAGACGATGGCCTTGCAACTGCCCGCATCCTCGGCAACCACGCGCGACCCTCGGTGACGGCACAGATTGTGAAAGGCCCGCACTTTCTGGTCGCGCCCCCTGATGATCAAAGCACGCTCGGATACGATTTCCGACGCGATGTAATCCCCCGGTTCCGGGATGTCGTTCACATGGCAGATCAGCTGCCAGTGGCGGCGAAACAGCAGTTCCTTTTCGGCGTCCAGCATCTCGGCATTGGTGTAGCTCCAGGCGGGAAGGCCCGCGCGATCCCAATCATTAGAGGTTTCGGGGTTCAGAATCTGTTCAGTCATGGGCGCACCTTTCAGCTTGCCCGAAGCCTATTGAATTATGTTTGAGCGCTCAATCAAAAAATTTGGAAAAACGGAAATTGGAGGCCATGCTGACACTTTGATCTTGTGTCCCATGTTGCTTTGCACCCGCCCAGGCATCAGCCGCTAAACCGGCATCCCCGACAGCCGCGCCACCAGATCGGCGGTGTTTTTGGCCGCCAGTTTCTGGATCAGCCGGGCGCGGTGGGTTTCGACCGTGCGGTGCGAAATGCCCAGATCGCGGGCGATTTCCTTGGCGGTTTTACCCTCGGTCAACAGCATCGCGATCTGGCGTTCACGCCGGCTTAAGTTGATGATCTTGCGGCTTTCTGACAGGTCGGCAAAACTCCAGACCGAATGGGCCAGCGGCGCCTCTGGCGTCAGGGTCTGGCCGCGCACCCGGCACCAGAACAGGCCGCCGTCCTGGCGGCGCATGATCCGCTCGTCGTCATAGCGTCCGGTCTTGCGCATCACGCCGCTGCCGATTTCGCCGATGCGCTGAAACTCGTCCACCGAAGGATACAGGATCGACAGCGACTGCCCCTCAAGTGCTGTGCGGGCAAAGCCGAACATCTCGCAGAACCGGGCGTTGCAGCGCTCAATCCGCCGGTCGCGGGCAACAGCAAGACCGATCGGGGCATGTTCAAATCCGGCATCCATTTGCGGGCCAACTTTTGCTGCAAAACTACGTAGTTCCACGAATTGCACGTTTTTCGCGGGGGTTCTAGTGTCTGGTCCAAATAGGCAGAAGGATAGGCATTATGGACGCACGCATCATCGGCTGGGGCCACACCCCGTTTGGCCGGTTGGAACAGGGGTTGGAACAGTTGATCGTGGACGCCGCGCGCGAGGCGCTGGATCATGCAGGTGTCGCCGCCAAGGATGTCGATGGCATCTGGCTGGGGCATTACAACGGCGGGCTGGTGCCGGATGGGTTCGCCGCCTCGCTGGCGTTGCAGGTCGATGACGATTTGCGTTTCACCCCGGCAACGCGGCTGGAAAACGCCTGCGCCTCAGGCTCCGCCGCGGTTTATGCGGCGCGCGATGCGATCCGGGCTGGCAGCGCCAAAGTGGCGCTGGTGATCGGGGTGGAAAAGATGACCGCCAAGGACACCAAAGGCGTGACCGAGGCCTTGATGACCGCCAGCTATCAGCTTGAGGAAGGCGGCGTCAGCTTCCCGCAGGTGTTTGGTCGCTTTGCCGATGCCTATTTCCAACGCTATGGTGATCAGTCGGAAACGCTGGCGCATATTGCAGCCAAAAACCACGCCCATGCGGTGCGTAACCCTTTGGCACAGATGCAAAAAGAAGTTGGGTTCGCGTTTTGCAACACCGTCAGCGACAAGAACCCGCTGGTGGCACCGCCACTGCGTCTGACCGATTGCTCGCTGATCTCGGACGGGGCGGCGGCGCTGGTGATGGTGGCCGACGACATGGCCGGGGATTTCCCCCGGGCAGTCAAGTTCCGTGCCGCAGCGCAGGTCAATGATTTCCTGCCGATGTCGCGCCGGGATCTGCTGAAATTCGAAGGCCCGGCACTGGCCTTTGCCCGCGCCTATGCCGACGCCGGGATCAGCGTTGAGGATCTGGATTTCGCCGAGGTGCATGATTGCTTCACCATCGCCGAATTGCTGGTTTATGAGGCAATGGGCCTGACCAAGCCGGGGCAGGGCGCGCGCGCGATTGCCGATGGCCGCGTCTATCGCGGTGGTTCTGTGCCGATT
>CAYXXQ010000142.1:0-8380 GCA_964469075.1 uncultured Rhodobacter sp. | reverse complement strand
TCTGATCTGGTGGTTTGCCGGCGTGATCGACGGCTGGGTTCTGCCGCTTGTGCCGGAACGCTATCAGCCCCGGCCCTATCTTGGCATCAATGTCAAAGGTTATGGCGTGATCATCTTCCTGATTTTCACGATTTTCGTCGGCGCGATGGCTAAGGGCCTTTTGGGCCGCTCAATGCTGCATTGGGCCGAGCGGATTGTTGACCGGATGCCGGTGGTGCGCTCGATCTATAATGGTCTGAAACAGATCGCCGAAACCATCCTAAGCCAATCCAACAGCTCGTTTGAAAAGGCCTGTCTGGTTGAATATCCGCGCAAAGGTATCTGGGCGGTGGCCTTCATATCCACCGAAACCAAGGGCGAGGTTCAGGATCGGGTGCCGGGTGATGACCAGTTCTTAAGCATCTTTTTGCCAACCACGCCCAACCCGACCTCGGGCTTTTTGCTGTTCTTGCCGAAAAAGGACGTGATCGTGCTGGATATGGATGTGGAAACCGCCGCGAAGCTTGTGATTTCTGCCGGGCTTGTCAGCCCGCCCAGCAAGTCTGATCTGCAAAAGGCCATCACCAAGGCCGGCAAAAAGGGTGTCCCTGCGGCATGATCTCGGCCGCCAGCACTGGCTTTTTCACGGGGCTTTCGTTGATTTTGGCGATCGGCGCGCAAAACACGTTCGTACTGCGTCAGGGCTTGATGCGACAGCATGTTTTTGCCCTTTGTCTGCTTTGTGCGGTGTCTGACGCGATCCTGATTTTCGCCGGGGTCGCCGGGTTTGGCTGGCTTGTGACCTTTAGCCCGCAGTTTCCGGTGATCATGGCCCTGGCCGGGGCGCTGTTTCTGCTGATCTATGGCGCTATGCGGTTTTTTGCGGCCTGGCGCGGGCAATATCTAGTAATTGATATGGGCGGGCAAGTGCGGCTTTGGCCGGTGCTGTTGACCGGGTCTGCGCTGACTTGGTTGAATCCGCATGTCTATCTTGACACACTTGGGTTGATCGGTGCGGTTTCTACGCAATACCCTGAAATAAATCAGAAAACCGCCTTTGGATTGGCGGCGATGACATCGTCATTCGTGTTTTTCTTTTCACTTGGATATGGCGCGCGCCTGCTGTCGCCGATCATGCAAACGGCGCGTGCCTGGCGGGTGCTGGAAGTGCTGATCGGCGTTGTCATGTGGCTGATCAGTGCGGGCCTTGTGATGTCGGTGGTTTAATCCTCCCACCACCAAACTTCAGGCAGAAAGCCCAGCCAATCGCCGTAAACCGGCAGGGTATCAGGGAATTTCAGTTCCGAACGATGCGCCAGCCGACTGACATTGTTGTACCAGACCGGAATGACAAAGCGGCCGGTCGTCAGAACCCGATCAAGGGCCTGGGTCGCGGCGATAAAATCATCCTGACTTTCCGAGCTGAGGATCTGCCGGATCATCGCGTCCGCCGCAGCGGAGTTCATGCCCATATAATTGCGCGTCCCTTCCTGCGTCACCCCGTCTGAGCCCCAGTAAAGCGTCTGTTCATTGCCGGGCGACAGCGACATGCTCCAGACATTGAACATCATGTCAAAATCATAGGCATCCCGGCGCAGCCTGTGCTGGGCATTGTCGACCATCGTCAGCGTGACGCTGATCCCCAGCCGTTTCAGAGCGTCTGCGTAAAGGTTGGCAATCGCCTCGTTCGCGGCACTGCGTAGCATGATTTCAAACTGAAACGCCGTTCCCTCGGCGTTGCGCAACACGCCGCTGTCGTCAACCTTCCAGCCCGCCACCGCCAGTTGGCGCGTGGCGATCCGCAGGTTCTTGCGATTGCGTTCAGAGCCCGTGGATTTCGGCAGCGCATAGCCATCCAGCGCCTCGGGCAGCAGGTCTTTGGAAAACGGCATCAGAAACGCCTTGACTTTGCCAATGGCCGGACCCGGCCCCATCCCAAGGGCCGAGTTTGAGAAATAGCTGGCCGCGCGCGGTGAGCGCCCTTCGTTCATCACCTGATTGACGAATTCAAAGTTAAAGGCATGGATCAGCGCGTCCCGCACCCGCCAGTCGGAAAAAATCGCCCGGCGAGTGTTGAAAACAAAGCCACGCATCCCGGAGGGGCGGCCATGCGGGATGATGGATTTGGTGATTTCGCCTGATGTCACAGCCGGAAAATCATAGTGATCGGCCCATTTCTGCGCACTCAACTCCCGATAAACGCTGGTTTCGCCGCCGGTGAAGGCCTCAAAAATCACCGATCCGTCGTGGAAATATTCATAGCGGATTTCATCCAGATTGTTCTGGCCGCGATTGATCGGCAGATCCTTGCCCCAATAATCAGGATTACGGCGAAAGGTGATGAAGCGGTTGGCCTCGTAAGCATCGACCACATAGGGGCCGCTGCCATTGGGCAGAACCAGATCGCTTTCCTGAAACTCCCGCCCGTCCCAATCGGATTTCTTAAGGATCGGTCGAAGCCCCAGGATCAGCGGCAATTCACGATCCACCACGTTGAAGCTGAACCTCACCGAGCGCGGGCCGGTTTGTTCGGTTTTCGCGACCTTGATCCAGGCGGTGGCGTAATTTGGAACACCTTTGTTTGCCAGAACCTCAAACGACCAGATCACATCTTCGACCGTGACCGGGCTGCCATCGGCAAACTTGGCCTCGGGACGCAGGGTGAATTCCACCCATTCGCGATTCGGGCCGGTCGCAATCGATTCGGCCAGCAATCCGTAAAGCGAGAAAGCCTCGCCCCAATTTCGCCCCATTAGGGTTTCATAAACATGTACCCGGATCCCCCAGGGTGCCCGTCCCTTGCGGATGTACGGATTAAAGCTGTCAAAGCCACCGCGTTCGCCAAAAGCGATTCGTCCGCCCTTTGGGGCGTCGGGGTTTACATAGGGTAAAGACACAAAATCGGGTGGTAAGACGGGGTCACCATACATAGCTATGCCATGTTTTGCCTCTGCATGGGCAAGTTGTGGCAGGGCAAGAAGCGCTAAAATCACGGGGATCCAGCGAAAGAGTTGGGGAATTCGGCGTGTCATAGGTGCAACAATCCTGTCGGCGCAGGTGAATATGAGGCCCTAGCCTACTGAGCCGCCACAAAATTTTCAAATTTTAACTTGGCGCATGCCGTGACATTTCGTATACATACCTCACTGCTCGATAGGTTTCTTGCCTGTATGAAACCTGCCTCAATAACTTAACGCCCTCCTTGTGAGGGCGTTTTTTTTGACCTCGGGCCAGTATTCCAAAGCGCAGCACCGCTGTTGTCAGAAAACCGTCCTATCAGTGTGTTAACAGATCGCCCGGAAACCGCAATTTCTGTGAGCGCCTGCGGCAATATCGTCGCCGGAGGAACAAGAAGGAGATGGGTCTTGCCAAAAATCGCATTGAACGGCCTTGGACGGATCGGAAAACTAGCCCTGCGCGCCTTGTTTGACCGCGGGCATGGTCCAGATATCGTGCTTTTGAACGATCTGACCGGCACGCCGGAACAACACGCGCTGTAGCTGGAATTTGATTCGGTGCATGGTCGCTGGCCGGCGGATATCAGCCACACATCTGACAGCCTGGTGGTCAACGGCCAGACCCTGGAACTGTTTCAACATGCACGGCTGGAAGACCTGCCGCTGGCCAATCTGATCCCGACGACGACCGGTTCGGCCACCGCAATCGCGATGATTTTTCCCGAACTAGCAGGCAGGCTGAACGGCCATGCGGTGCGGGTGCCGCTGCTGAACGCCTCCCTCACCGATCTGGTGCTGGAAATGGCCCGCCCGGTCACAGTGGCTGAGGTGAACACCCTGCTGCAAACCTGGGCCGATGGCCCGTCAACGATGGTGGTGAACGACACCCAGCTGAAGCTATATCTGTGGTACGACAACGAATGGGGTTACACCAATCGGTTGGTCGATATCGTGCAGATGGTGGCCAACAAATTGTGAGCGTCCCTGCCCCGTCAGATCGCCCGCTGCCGGCCTATGGATCGGCGCGCGGTTTGGCCTGGCGATCACCTAGCATGCGGGGCTTGGCCTGCAAATCCTGGCGCTTTTGATGCTGCGCCAGCTTGATCTGGCCTGGGACGGGCTGGTGGCGATAGTCTATGTGATGGCCGTGCAGGGCCTGTCCGGCGTGGCCAAGGATCTGGCCAAGACCATCGCCAAAAGTGCCGTCAAACTGCTGGCGCCCGCTGGCGGCGGGGTGTTTCGATGGGTTGCCCTGCTGACAGGATTAAAGAACGCCGTCAAAGGGC
Source organism: uncultured Rhodobacter sp. (assembly GCA_964469075.1). Taxonomy (GTDB): domain Bacteria; phylum Pseudomonadota; class Alphaproteobacteria; order Rhodobacterales; family Rhodobacteraceae; genus UBA5972. The sequence goes on along the minus strand of CAYXXQ010000142.1, from coordinate 4,158 downwards.
TGGGGTTTTTCCTGGGCACTGCCTTTTTGGCCAGGGAATGGCTTTGCACCCAGCCTGTTGCTGTTGGCCTTCGCCCTGGCGCTGGTCGGGCTGCTGGTCGCGCTGTTCACGCCGCCGGGCCTGCCGCGTGGTCTGAAATCGGCAAAGTTCCGGCAAGTCTTATCCCCCAATCCCGCCGTCAACCGCCTGTCAGTGGCCCGCCTGTTTCTATTTGCAGCCCGCGACAGCTGGTTCGTGGTCGGTGTGCCGATCTTTTTCTATTCGGCCCTGTCGGACGGAACCGCAGCCGAGGAAAAAGCCGCCTTTTACCGGGTCGGCCTGTTCATGGCCCTGTGGATCATCGCCTATGGCGGCGTGCAGGCGCTGACCCCGCGCCAGTTACGAGGCCGCGTTCCGGGCCTTGCCGCAACCCATGGCATGACCCGGTTCTGGGTCGGCGTATTGGCGGTGATCCTGGCCGGATTAACCCTGATGGTGGTCACGACAACCGGGCTGACGCCACCGGTTCTTAGCTTGCGGCTGGTGGCCGGATTACTGGTGGCCGGATTACTGGTGTTCGGGGCGGTTTTCGCGCTCTGCTCCTCGCTCCATTCCTTGCTGATCCTTGCGTCGGCAAGCGATCACCGCGACACAATGGATGTCGGGTTTTACTCTATGTCAAACGCCGCCGGGCGGTTGCTTGCCACGATGCTGTCGGGCCTATGCTATCAATTCAGCGGTTTGGCCTTGCGCCTGATGGCATCGGCGATACTGTCGGGCCTTAGCTGGCTGGCAACGCTTCGGCTGCAACAGATGAAGGGCGCAGATGGGCAATTTTGAACGGTTTTTGTCCTTATGGGTCGGGCTTGGCATCCTGGCGGGCGTGCTGCTTGGCCTGATGGAGCCGGAGGTGTTTCAACGCATCGCCGAGCTTGAAATCGCGCATGTCAATTTGCCGGTCGCGGTTCTGATCTGGGTCATGATCTATCCGATGATGGTGCAGGTTGATTTCACTGCCATCAAGGATATCGGCAACCGCCCGACGGGGCTGGCGCTGACGCTGGTGATCAACTGGCTGATCAAACCTTTCAGCATGGCCGCCCTTGGCTGGCTGTTCTTTCGCGTCGTCTGGGTCGATTTCGTCGACCCGGCCACCGCTTCGGAATACATCGCCGGCATGATCCTTCTGGGCGTCGCCCCCTGCACGGCAATGGTGTTCGTCTGGAGCCGTCTGACAAATGGCGACGCCAATTACACACTGGTGCAGGTGTCGATCAATGACGTCATCATGATCTTTGCCTTCGCGCCGTTGACGGCTTATCTGCTGGGCGTTTCTGATGTCACCGTGCCCTGGCAAACCCTGTTGCTGTCGGTCGTGCTTTATGTGCTGTTGCCGCTGCTGGCCGGGGTCTGGACGCGCCACCGCCTTGGCCTTCAGGCCTCACCCCAGGCCATCACCCGGTTTCTGGAGCGCGCAAAACCCTGGTCGATCATCGGCCTTCTGGCAACCGTGGTGCTGCTGTTTGGCTTTCAGGCCGAAACCATCCGCGACAATCCGCTGCCAATCCTCTTGATCGCGATACCGCTGCTGATCCAGACCTACGGCATCTTCGCCATCGCCTATTTCGCGGCCCGGGCCTTGCGCTTGCCGCATGCGGTGGCGGCCCCGGCAGCAATGATCGGCACTTCAAACTTCTTTGAACTGTCGGTTGCGGTGGCGATATCGCTGTTCGGCCTCAACTCCGGCGCGGCCCTGGCCACGGTGGTTGGCGTGTTGGTCGAAGTGCCAGTCATGCTGACACTGGTCTACACCGCCAACCGCACTCGTCACTGGTTTCCAGCCTGACCCCTTCTGCCCTACCTTCTTTCTTTCCAAAATATCCCGGGGGCGCAGGGGGCTGGCCCCCGTCCCCTTGCGCCTTATCAACCCAGCGACGTCACCCAAAGGATCACCGCATCTTCCTGACTGGTCGAAATCACATTATGCCCCATCGCCGCATCGTAATAAGCACTGTCGCCCCGGCGCATTTCCACTGGTTCATAAAACTCGGTGTAAAACCGGATTACGCCTGACAGAACGTAAAGAAACTCTTCCCCGTCATGGCGCACCCAGCCATTGAACTCGGAAAAATCCCGCGCCCGTACCCGTGCCCGATAGGGCAGCATCTGCTTGCACGTCAGATTGGGGGCCAGCAATTCATGCTCGTAAGTTGCGGTCAGATGCGGCTTACCTTCGCCGGTTTTCGTCACCGCCATCCGGCCCATCACCTGATCGGTTTTCGGCGCCGTGAACAGTTGCGGGATCGAGATGCCCAACCCTTCGGCCAGTTTCTTGACCGCGTCAAACGTCGGTGACATCTGATCGTTTTCAATCTTTGATAGGGTCGAGCGCGCCAACCCCGCCTGTTGTGCCGCCTGTTCCAGCGTCCAGTTGCGGGCTTTGCGCAATTCGCGCACCCGTGCGCCAAGCGCCAGCGGGGCGATATCAACCTCTTCACCATCGGCCCGGGCCATGCGGATCAAACTGGGTTCATCTTTGTCGGACATGATCGGATTTCGCCTTGTTTTGCCGCCCTGAATTAGCCGGTTAAGCTAAGGCTTGCAACCGGCGCACGCGACTTCTATGGATCGGCATGCTGTCCGTTTCGCTATATGATCAAGGCCCGCCACCGCCCTGCCCCAGCCCGTTCAATCTGGCGGCTTATGTGCTGGCGCAGGCCACGCAGCAGCCCGAAAAAACCGCGCTTGAAATCCTGTCGGACACTGGCGTCACACGCCTAAGCTATCGCCAGCTTGAAAGCGCCGTGCTGGCCAGCGCTGGCGGCTTGCAATCCCTTGGCTTGCATCCCGGTGCGCGCATCATGTTGCGCATCGGCAATCACGTTGATTTTCCGATCCTGTTTCTGGCAGCCATCGCCGCGGGCTTTGTGCCGGTGCCGACCTCATCACAACTGACCACGCCGGAAACCCACGCGCTGATCGCTGATCTTGACCCGGCGCTGATCGTCTTTGGCACAGGCCTCGATGTGCCTGCCGATCTGGCCTGTCCACTTCTGCGGCCCGATGCCATCGCCGCCTTGTGCGACCATGCGCCAATTGCGCCGGTCATGGGCGATCCAAACCGATTGGCCTATATCATCTATACCTCCGGCACTTCGGGCAAACCGCGCGCTGTGATGCACGCGCATCGGGCAATCTGGGCGCGGCGGATGATGTGGGATGGCTGGTATGGGCTGACGGCGGATGACCGTCTGCTGCATGCAGGCGCGTTCAACTGGACTTATACGCTGGGCACCGGGTTGATGGACCCTTGGGCCATTGGCGCCACGGCTTTGATCCCCGATCCCGGGCTTGATCGCGCCGCGCTGGCGCAGCTTATGCGCGACAGCCGCGCAACTATTTTTGCTGCGGCCCCAGGTATTTACCGGCAACTCCTAAAGTCAGGTGCAGCGCTTGATCTGCCCGACCTGCGCCACGGCTTGTCGGCCGGTGAAAAACTGCCTGCAGCCCTGGAACAAGCCTGGGAGGCCGCCACGGGCAAACCGATATTTGAGGCTTTGGGCATGAGCGAGGTTTCAACCTTCATCTCCTCAAGCCCCGCAGCACCCGTGCATCCCGGCAGGTCCGGGCGACCCCAGCAAGGCCGCCGCATTGCCGTTCTGAGCCCCGACAACCACCAACCCCAGCCTGTCAATATGCCCGGTATTCTGGCGGTCTCCAAACGCGATCCCGGCCTGATGCTGGGCTATCGCCATGCGCCTGAAGAAACCGCAAACCGGTTTCAGGGGGAGTGGTTTTTGACCGGTGATACCGTGGCGATGGATGAAAACGGCGACATCACCTATCTTGGCCGCGACGACGACATGATGAATGCAGGCGGCTACCGCGTGTCGCCAATCGAGGTTGAAACCGCGTTGAACAGCCACCCTGAAATTGCTGAATCCGCCGCAACAGCAGTCGAGATCAAGCCTGACACATTCGTGATTGCAGCTTTCTATCAATCCGCCGTACCCTTGGCCGATGCCGATCTGGCGGCGTTTTGTGCTGCCCGTCTGGCGCGTTACAAATGCCCGCGCCTTTTCTTGCGTCTGGATGCGCTGCCCAAAGGCGCAAACAACAAACTTAAGCGCGGGGATTTGCGCGCAGGCTTTAGGAAACAGACATGACCAAGCTTGATAT
>CAYXXQ010000141.1:0-8386 GCA_964469075.1 uncultured Rhodobacter sp. | reverse complement strand
ACAGCTTCGCCACGGGCGTTTTCAACGCGCTCAAGATAGACCTCGACCGTGTCGCCGACTTCGATTTCGGGCGCTTGGCCGGGGGCTGCGAATTCTTTGATGTCGACGCGGCCTTCCATTTTGTAGCCGATGTCGATGATGGCTTGTCCGGCTTCAATAGCCAGGACGGTGCCTTTGACGACTGAACCCTCGTCGGGGGTCTCAAGCTCAAAGCTCTCGCTCAGGAGGGCTTCAAATTCTTCCATCGTTGCAGATGCAGACATGTATATATGTTTCCTTTTCAGTGTTTTAGCGGGCCGGGTGGTTGGGTCCACCGGTCTTTGGGTTTCGGGTATCGCTTTGGCGGTCAAGAAACGACAAAGGGCCGGACTTAGTCCCGACCCTGTATTCTTGTTTTTATATTGGCTACCGCCTTGGCAACAGCGGCGTCTATAGACAATTCCGAGGTATCTAGCAAGAGCGCATCATCAGCCGCTTTCATCGGCGCATCGGCGCGCCCGGCATCGCGGGCATCACGACCACGCACATCCGCCAGAACCTGCTGGAAGGTCTGGGTTGACCCTGCCGATTGCAGTTCCTTATGGCGACGCTGCGCGCGGATGTCCGCACTTGCGGTGACAAACAGTTTCACATCGGCTTCCGGGCAAATCACGGTGCCGATATCGCGCCCGTCCAGCACCGCACCGCCTTCGCGACTGGCGAACTGGTGTTGGAAATCGACCAAGGCCGCGCGCACCTCAGGAATTGCCGCAACTTGCGAGGCGGCCTCGGCCACCTCGGCCGCGCGCAGACCGGGGGCATCCAAATCGCTGGCTTGCAGGGATCGGGCGGCTTGGATTGCCTCTTCACCGGCCAGAACCCGGCGGGCGGTTGCGCGGTATAAAAGCCCGGTATCAAGATGGGCAAAGCCGAAATGCGCTGCCACCGCCTTGCTGATCGTGCCTTTGCCTGCCGCCGCTGGGCCGTCGATGGCCACAGTAAACTGGCCTTTGAACTTGCCTGTGAACTTGCCTGACCCTGTCATGCGCGCCCTCTTTGCCATCTGGCAATCAACCGCGCCACGGCCAGAACGATGATCGCGGTCAGCACGGCATCCAGGAAAAAGAATTTCAACACGGTGTATTGGCTGGCTGTTGCGACAAGCGCCGCCGGCAACGCCTCGGCCTCGCCATCGGTTGTCATCATCCGGTAAACTGCGGCGTTCTCCAGATAGTCAAACAGACCATAGCCAAGCGCAATCACCGCCAGTGCGACCTTTAGAACCATCGCCTTGCCCGCCAGCAACCACCAGCCACCAGCGATCAGAACGACGGTCAGCAGGGCGGGGAAAACGCTGTCAAGCCGCATCAGCGTATCGACATAAAACGCCTGCCCGCCGGGGGTCAGCGACATGATGTAGTCCTGCGCCTCAGCATGGCTATAGCCGAACATCCGCAAATCAAACGGCAAGCCACCGGGCACCATACGCGACGCGCCGATCAGCTTAGGCGCAGCCCAAAGCGCCATTGTGGCATAAAGCAGCACGGTAAGGGCCAGCAGCAGCCAGAAAGGTTTGCGCCAGGCCCGTTTCATCCTGCGCGTCGCTTACGTCGCACGAAATGGACGATGATCAGGATCAGAAGCAGGGTCACCGCAATCGTGGTCAGGCCGGATTTCAACAAGGTTGCCTGCGACGCCCGCGCGACATCCGCAGCCCCAAACCCGTCTGCCCCGGCGCGCAGCAAGGCTGCAATCGCGAGGTTTTCAACATAGTCAAACACCGCTCCGGCAATCGCGGCAACCGCCGTGACCCAGCCGACCAACCGCCAGCGCCCCTGCGCCAAGCCAAGTGCGCCAAAGGCCAGAACTGCCGCCAGCATCGCCGGATACGCGGTATCAAGACAGTGCTGAACGCCAAGATAAAACTTCACGCCCTCCGGCGAAATCGCCGCCAGAAACGCCTGAACGTCCGCCGCATCATAGCCGGTTGGCCGCATGTCAAACGGCACCAGCCCACCGGCGAACCCGGCGATTTTTGGCAGCGACCACAGCACCATCACCGCGTAAACCGCCAGTGTCAGAACCACCAACAACCAATAGAGTTTCCATTTCGCAGCCATGATCAATCCTTACTGATTGTCGCGGGTGATGGTCGCGCCCAGCCCCGCCATCAGGATTTCAAAAATCGGGAAGCTTGTTGCAACCGGGCCGCCGTCGTCCAGCGAAACTGGTTTTTTTGTCGCCATACCAAGGCACAGAAACGACATCGCGATCCGATGGTCGAGATGGGTTTTGCACGTGGCACCGCCCGGCACGCCGCCCGCACCCAAGCCGTGAACAATCAACGTGTCTTCATCTTCTTCGACCGTCACACCGCAGGCCTCTAGCCCGCGCGCCATCGCGTCGATCCGGTCACTTTCCTTGACCCGCAGTTCCTTAACGCCGCGCATCACGGTCTTGCCGGTCGCACAAGCGGCGACCACCGACAGGATCGGGTATTCGTCGATCATCGAGGCCGCGCTTTCCGGTGGCACTTCGATCCCCTTCAAATCAGAAAACCGCGCGCGCAGATCGGCCACGGGTTCGCCACCCTCTTCGCGCTGGTTTTCATAGGTCAGATCGGCCCCCATATCACGCAACGTGGCGAACAGTCCGGCGCGGGTCGGGTTCAACCCAATATTGGGCACCAACACGTCCGAGCCTTCGACAATCAGCGCCGCACAGACCGGAAATGCGGCAGAGCTGGGATCGCGTGGCACGATGATTTTTTGCGGCGAAAGCTCCGGCTGGCCGGTCAGGGTGATCACATGGCCCTCGGCGGTTTGTTCGGTGGTGATGTCGGCGCCAAACCCTGTCAGCATCCGTTCGGTGTGATCGCGGGTCGCCTCCGCCTCGATCAGAACGGTCTGGCCAATCGCGTTGAGGCCTGCCAGCAGCACCGCCGATTTGACCTGCGCTGACGGCACGGGCGAGGCATAGCGCACAGGCACCGGATTTGCCGCGCCGACAATCGTCAACGGCAACCGCCCGCCCTTGCGGCCATAAGACCGCGCGCCAAACAGCGTCAGCGGATCGGTGATCCGCCCCATCGGCCGCGACCGCAGGCTGGCGTCACCGGTGAAAGTCGCGGTAATCGGCGAAGTCGCCATCGCGCCCATGATCAGGCGCACGCCAGTACCGGCATTGCCGCAGTCGATCACGTCCTCAGGTTCAGCAAAGCCGCCGACACCGACGCCATTGACCCGCCAGACGCCTTCCGACGCTCGCGCCACATCTGCCCCGAACGCCGCCATCGCCTTGGCGGTGTCCAGAACGTCCTGGCCTTCCAACAAGCCGGTGATCACGGTTTCCCCGACGCTAAGCGCGCCAAGGATCAGCGACCGGTGCGAGATGGATTTATCCCCCGGCACATCGGCCACGCCCGTCAGCGGGCCGGATTTGTGTGAGGTCATTGGAATTGGGGTGCCGTGGCCGGACATATGCGTTCCTGCGATTAACTGGTCTTAGCCGCTATAACGAAGGAGAGGCGCAATTTCCACCAGCTTTTCAGCCGGGCCAGCGCCGAATTTAAACCCGCCGGAACGTCATGTAATGCGGTTTGCGCCCCTCGCGCAGCGCCTTTTGCTCGTACCGCGTCGGGGTCCAGTCGTCCCAAGGTTTGCGCCAGTCGTCAGGGCCTTCTGCAAGCCAGTCAAACGCGGCATGTGACGCCACCTGTTCCAGGGTCTGGCGGACGTAATCCTCAATATCCGTGGCAACGCGAAGGATCGCATCGGGTTTCAGCACTTTGGACAAAGGGTCCAGGAATTCCGGGTTCACAAACCGACGGCGGTGGTGCCGGGATTTCGGCCAAGGGTCGGGGTAAAGCAGAAACGCCCGGTCAATCGACGCCTCCGGCAGTACGTCAAACAGATCGCGGACATCGCCGGGATGGATGGCGACATTATCGACACCTGCGGCCCGGATCTTGCCCAGCAGCATGGCGACACCGTTGATAAACGGTTCACAGCCGATGATGCCGACATCAGGATAGGTCGCCGCCTGATGCACCATATGCTCACCACCGCCAAAGCCGATTTCCAGCCAGACCTGCTGCGCTTTGTCGAACATGTCAGAAGGGTCAATCAGCGTGCGATCAGGGTTCTGATCCCAACTGACATTGGCGATTTCCAATTCCTGCATGTCGTCAGCGAGATAACCCCGCTGAGAGTTGCGCAGCGTTTTACCATGCCTGCGGCCGTAAAAATTACGCCAAGGGGCGCCGGTTGGGGCAGTGTCGCGGGTCATGCTTCATCCTGAAAAGGAAAAGCCCCGAAGTCTACCGGGGCTTTTTGTTGTTTGTTCACAGGGCTTGCGAATTGGCCCCGCCGTCGGTTCAAACCGCTTTTTTCAGCGCTTCCACCAGATCGATCTTTTCCCAGGAAAACCCGCCATCAGCTTCCGGTGCGCGCCCGAAATGGCCATAGGCTGCGGTCCGCTGGTAGATCGGGCGGTTAAGGCCCAGATGCTCCCGAATGCCGCGGGGGGTCAGGTCCATCACCTCAGCGATAGCCTTTTCAATCGCGTCTTCGCTGACCTGCTCGGTGCCATGCGTGTCGACATAGATCGACAAGGGCCGGGCCACGCCGATGGCATAGGCAAGCTGCAAGGTGCAACGATCCGCCAGGCCTGCCGCGACCACGTTTTTGGCCAGATAGCGCGCTGCATAAGCGGCTGATCGGTCAACCTTGGTTGGATCTTTGCCAGAGAACGCACCGCCACCATGCGGCGCAGCACCGCCATAAGTATCAACGATGATCTTGCGCCCAGTGAGGCCTGCATCGCCATCCGGGCCGCCGATGACAAATTTCCCGGTCGGGTTCACGTGCCATTCGGTTTTGGCCGTGATCCAGCCTTCAGGCATGATTTCGCGGATGTAAGGCTCTACCACCGCGCGAACGTCGTCCGAGGTCATGGCTTCATCCAGATGCTGCGTTGACAAAACGATCGAGCTTGCAGCCACCGGGATGCCGTTCTCATAGTGCAGCGAAAGCTGGGATTTCGCATCCGGGCCAAGCTTCGGCTCGGTGCCGTTCTTGCGCACTTCGGCCAACCGTTTCAGGATCGCGTGGCTGTAATGGATCGGGGCCGGCATCAATTCCGGGGTTTCGCGCACCGCATAGCCAAACATGATGCCCTGATCGCCGGCACCCTCGTCTTTGTTGGCGGCGGCATCGACGCCCTGCGCAATATCGGCCGACTGTTCGTGCAGGTAATTATGCACATTCATGGTTTTCCAGTGAAACCCGTCCTGCTCATAGCCGATATCGGCCACGCATTGACGCACGATGTCTTCCACGCTGTCGATCACGGCTTGCGGACCGCGCACTTCACCGCCGACGACGACACGGTCAGTGGTTGCAAATGTTTCACACGCGACCCGTGAATAAGGGTCTTCGCGTAAAAACGCGTCCAAAATGCTGTCGGATATACGGTCACAAACTTTGTCGGGGTGACCTTCGGAAACGGATTCCGAGGTAAAAAGGTAGTTCTGACGGGACATGAAGTGCTCCAATATGAATGAACTGCCACGTCAGGAAGCCGTTGCGGCAGTAAGGTGATCCCGTGGTTAAGCGCGGGACGTTACAGGGTCAACCTCTAACTGTATTTGCGCCGGTACGTCACAATTGCAAGGCCCAAAACGACAAAAAACAGGATCGGCCAGTCGCCGGTTTTGCTGTAAATCGTCGGTGGCAGTGAACCCGGCAGCGCTGCATCAATCTTACCGGCAACGCCAAGCGGCAAGTGTTCAAGAATGCGCCCGCGGGTGTCTATGACAGCCGAAATGCCGGTATTGGCCGCCCGCACGAAAGGTAAGCCCTGTTCAATCGCCCGCACCCGCGCTTGCGCCAGATGTTGATGCGGCCCGGCAAGATCGCCAAACCAGGCGTCATTGGTGATCAGCAAAATCCAGTCGGGCCGGGGTGAGGTCGTGCGCATCAAATTGGGGAAAATTGACTCGTAACAGATCAGCGGCCTGATTACCCCAAGGCGGCCAAGATCCATCAAGCGTGGGCCGCTGCCGGGGCTGAAGCCGCCACCTTCTTCGGTCGCCAGACCATTTATGCCGATCCTGGAGAACATCCAGCCAAAGGGCACATATTCGCCAAACGGCACCAGTTGCGCTTTGTCGTAAATCTTGTCGGCACTGCCATCAGCGCCGATCAGGACCATCGCGTTATAATATCGACGCCCCTCATAGCGCTGTGCGCCGATGATCATTCTAGCCGAGGGCGGCGCTGCGTCGGCGATTTGTTGCTGGGTTGCGGGCTCATCCCCAAACCAGAAGGTCAGCGAGGATTCAGGCCAGATCACCAGATCAGGCGTGATGTCCGAAGGCGCGCTTGAAAGATCAAGCTGACGTTGGAAAAAGACCGGCGCAAGTTCAGGATCCCACTTCTGATTTTGCGGCGCATTGGGCTGCACCAGACGCAGATTGACCAGGTTTTGCCGTGGGATATCAGGAATTGCCAAAAGGAAAACGCCCGCCATCCAGACCGCCGCCAACACCAGCAGCGATAGGCCCGTGCCGATCCTTCTGTTGCGCATCGCAAGCGGCAGCGCGATCAGGGCCAGCATCGCCAATGTCAGGCCGTGCGGGCCGATAAAGGCAACACTTTGAATGACCGGCAGGCCGATCCAGATATAGGACAGCATCGCCCAGGGAAACCCTGTCAGAACATAGGCCCGGGCCAGTTCAGCCAGCGTCAAAGTCAGGGCCAGCGCGATCAGCCGTGTGCTGCGCGGGCGGGCCATGCGGGCGGCGGTGCCAAAGGCTGCGGCCCAAAAAAGTGCCAGACCACCGGCCATGAGTAACAGCGCAAAGGGCGCGATCCAGCCGTGGCGTTCAGGTTCAACAAAGAAAGGTTCGACGATCCAGAACAGGGTTGCTGCGAAATAGCCAGTGCCGGTGAACCAACCGAACCAGGCAGCGGTTTTGGCGCGGTCAATCCAACTGAAGACAGCGAACGCGATCAGCAACGCGGCGACAGCCACAGCGGCCAGGCCCAACGGGCTTTGACCGGTTGCAATCGCAGCACCCAGACCCAGCCCGACAAACGCCCGACGACGTGGCGGCAGGACCGCAACGCGGGCTGGCACCGCTGCGATTTTTGCGATCATCCCTCGCCTTTTAGGGGTGGAAGAACCACGCGCAGGCGCTTGATCCGGCGCGGGTCAGCGTCAAGAATTTCAAACTCAACCCCTGCCGCATGTTTAATCACCTCACCCCGTACGGGCACCCGACCGGCCAGCACAAAAACCAGACCGCCAAGGGTTTCAATCTCGTCCTCTTCGGCGCGGTCGATCAGGGCGAACCCGGTTTCAGCCTCGAACTCATCCAAAGGCGTCTTGGACTGACATAAGTAGACGCCAGGCTTTTCAACCGTCCAGAACTGATCCTCTTCGATGTCATGCTCGTCTTCGATTTCACCGATGACCTGTTCGATCAGATCTTCGATCGTCACCAGCCCGTCAACCCCGCCATATTCATCAATCACCAGCGCCATATGAATGCGGTCGGTCTGCATCTTTTGCAACAGCACCCCGATTGGCATCGACGGTGGGGCGAACAGCAGCGGACGTAACATGCTTCTCAAATCAAGCACCGACTGATCGCAGGCAAAGCCATGTTTCAGCGCCAAATCCTTCAGATGGACAAAGCCAAGCGGACTGTCGAGGGTTTCGTTAAACACTGGCAAACGCGTCAAACCGCTGTCGCGAAACACCTCAACCAACGCGTTGAGTTCGATTTCAAGCGGGACCGAGACGATTTCGACACGCGGCACCGCCACGTCCTGCACTTTAACCCGATTAAGATTGCCAATGCCCCCGGCCGGTGACAGCGAATGGCCGTTAGCCTCGCCGAACAATCCGCCATGCGTTGAGGTCTGATCACTATTGCCGAAAAGGCGCTCGATTATGCCTTGTCTTGGCCTGCCTGTAGCTAGCTGCGCGCTTTGCGCTGCGCTAGAAGATCCGTCACTTGTTTCGCCCATAGCTCCTATCCAATAAAACCCGGTCTTTGCCGGTGAGGTCAATATGGGTTCGCGATACCTAGTTTTGCAAGTATTTCAACCTCTAACCCTTCCATCACGGCCGCATCTTTGTCCGAAACGTGATCGTAACCCAACAAATGCAGGCAACCGTGTACCAGCAAATGTGTCACATGATCGTTAAATTCTTTGCCCTGATCGCCCGCTTCGGCCTGACACGTCTCAAACGCGATGGCGATATCGCCGAGTTCGGCGTCTTCAGGCGGCAAGGGTTGTCCGCCCTCATTGTCCGGTGACAGGTCGTCAGACGGCCAGGATAAAACATTTGTCGGCACTGGTTTTTCGCGAAATTCGCGGTTCAGTTCGGCAATGCG
>CAYXXQ010000140.1:0-8485 GCA_964469075.1 uncultured Rhodobacter sp. | reverse complement strand
GTCGCAGGAATGGCTGTTCATGAGTGCCAGCGAACTGGGCCGGGGAATCGACCACAGCGAGATTGATCCCCTGCGCCTGACCGAGGTGTATCTTGCGGCCATCGACGGCCATAATCTGCGCGACCGGATTTACACGGTCGTCACCCATGACCGCGCGCTGACCGAGGCAGGTGCCGCCGCCGAACGCGCCCGTGCAGGGCAGCGACTAGGCCTCTTGGACGGGGTGCCGATCAGTTGGAAAGACCTGTTTGACAGTGCGGGTGTCGCGACCGAGGCCGGAACCGGCTATCTGAAAGGCCGGGTGCCGACGCGGGATGCGGTTGTGCTGGATAACGCCACCAAAGCCGGGCTTGTCTGCCTTGGCAAAACCCATATGTCGGAGCTGGCGTTTTCCGGCCTTGGCTATAACCCCGTGACAGAAACCCCACCTTGCGTGAATGATGCCGAGGCGGTTCCGGGCGGGTCATCATCGGGCGCTGCAACCTCGGTCGCGTTTGGTTTGGCGGCTTGCGGGATCGGGTCAGACACTGGCGGGTCGGTGCGCATCCCGTCGGCCTGGAACGATCTGGTCGGGCTGAAAACCACGCATGGCCTGTTGTCGCTGGAAGGTGTTGTGCCGCTTTGCGAGACGTTTGATACTGTCGGGCCCTTGTGCCGCTCGGTCGAGGATGCAGCGCATATGCTGGCAGCTTTGTCAGGTGACAAGGTGGCCGATCTGACCAGCGCCGGATTGCAAGGCAAGCGTCTGCTGGTGGAAACCGGCACCGGCATGCAGGACTTGCGCGACAATGTGCGCGACGGGTTTGAAGCGGCGATTGCCCGCCTGCAAGAGGCCGGGGCGATCATAAAACGCGCTGAAATCCCCGATGTCACCGCCGCGATGCCGCTGTCGGCCTGCCTGTTCACGGTTGACGCCTATGCCAAATGGCAGGGCGTGATCGAGGCCGATCCAGGCCTGATGTTCAGCGAAATTCTGGAACGCTTCCGCGCCGGGGCGAATTTCAGCGGTGTGGACTACGTCAAAGGCTGGATGCAACTGCGCGACTTGCGCAAATCCTATCTGGCGGGCGTGGCGGAGTATGACGCGGTTGTCGTGCCCACCTCCCCGATCATGCCACCGAATGTGAAACGTCTGGCGGCGGATCATGACTATTACGTCACTGAAAACCTGCTGGCCTTGCGCAATACCCGCATCGGCAATCTGATGGGGCTGGCCGGGCTTAGCCTGCCAAGCGGCACGCCATCAGTCGGGATCATGCTGCTGGCCAACCCGTTGGCGGAGGCAAGATTGCTGCGTCTGGGGGCTGCTGCCGAGGCGGCGTTGGTGGTGGATTAACTGTCAGGTAGTCTCAACCCCGCCTGCGGGCAGCGCCTTGTTGGCGGGCTCAGCCCCGCGATTGTGGGTGCGGTCGTAAAGGCGCGCGACGATCTTGCTGGCGGTTTTTTCAAACAGGCAGGGGATCAGCGCATGCACCAGAGCGGCGGCGGCAGCCGCCAGTAATGTCAGCGAAAACCGGGTGGCAAATGCCAGATGCTGCAAATAGGTTTCGTCAACTTTCTGCGGATGCTCCAGAAAAATACGGCTGATCATTGGTCTTCCCCTGACTTGGCTTTCTTTCCATCAGCTTAGTAAATTCGCACCGCGTGCGTTTCCCAAAAACATCTGTTCAATCACGCTTCTATGGGATATTTTCCCACACATGTCCGATACACTTGATCAAATAGACCGCGCAATCCTGCGAAACCTGCAAAGGGACGCAACCCTGGGGGTCGAAGACCTGGGCGAGCGCGTTGCCTTGTCTCGCAATGCCTGCTGGCGGCGGATCAAGCGGCTGGAAGAGGCCGGGATACTGTCGCGCAAGGTCGCTTTGGTGGACCCTGACAAGGTTGATCTGGGGCTGATGGTGTTTGTGATGATCCGCACCAATGAGCATGAAAAAGACTGGCTGCGGCGGTTTCGCAATTCGGTGATCGAGATGCCGGAAATCATGGGCGCCCATAGGATGAGCGGTGATCTGGATTACGTGTTGCGCGTCCGTGTCAGCGACGTGAAAGCCTATGATCGCTTCTATCAACGGCTGATTGCCAAGGTGCCGGTTGCCAATGTTTCCGCGTCGTTCGTGATGGAAGACATAAAAGACACAACTGAATTGCCGCTGTAACAAGCTGAACGTCAGACTGGACCGATGCGCATTCTGTCGGTAATGTGCAACAAAACGGGGCACTTAGACTCCGGCTCATGAGGCACAGATGCAGTTTCCCCAGCGGTTTTCGAACCTGCCTGAATACGCGTTTCCACGTTTGCGCACCCTGTTGACGGATATTCCGCCAGGTGGGCCGGAAATTGCCATGTCCATTGGCGAGCCAAAACACCCCTTCCCGGATTTCGTACCTGAGGTTCTGGCGCAATACGTCCATGAATTCGCCAGCTACCCCCCAAACGAGGGCACGACTGAGTTGCGGCAGACAATCGCTGCCTGGATCAAGCGCCGCTACGGAGTGGAAAAAGACCCCGAGACTGAGGTTCTTGCCCTGAACGGCACCCGTGAAGGCCTGTTCAACGCCTGCATCGCGCTGTGCCCGGAAACCAAGAACGGCAAACCGCCCAAGGTCTTGATCCCAAACCCGTTTTATCAAGTCTACGCCGTTGCAGCGGCCGCCGTAAACGCCGAGGCGGTGTTCGTGCCTTGCCCCGCAGCGGCTGGTTTCCTGCCAAATTTCGATGCTGTTGGTGCGGCAGTTCTCGACCAAACCGCCGTCGTTTATCTGTGCTCACCGTCCAATCCGCAGGGGGCGATTGCCTCGGCAGAATACTGGGCAAACCTGTTGCATTTGGCGGAAAAACACGATTTTCGCGTCTTCGCTGACGAATGCTATTCCGATATTTATCGCGACACCCCACCGCACGGCGCGTTGCAGGCCGTGGCCGTCTGTGGGGCTGACCCAGAACGGCTGGTGGTGTTTCATTCGCTGTCCAAACGATCCAACTTGCCGGGGCTTCGGTCAGGTTTTGCCGCGGGCGGGCCGCGCACGATTGCCGAAATGAAGCGGCTGCGGGCCTATTCCGGCGCGCCGCTGCCGCTGCCGCTGCAACGCGTCGCCGAACGGGTTTGGGCGGACGAGGACCATGTCACCGCCAGCCGCGCGCTTTATCAGGCGAAGTTTGACATCGCCGACAAGGTTTTTGCCGGGGTGCAGGGCTACATCCCGCCTGAGGCCGGGTTTTTCCTGTGGCTGCCGGTTGATGATGGTGAGGCCGCGACCCGAAAACTGTGGCAACAAACTGGGGTCAAAGTGCTGCCAGGGGCCTATCTTGGCCGCGCGGTTAACGGCGAAAATCCGGGGCAAGGATATATCAGGGCGGCGCTTGTCGCACCAGAAACGGAAATGCAACGCGGGCTTCAGGCGATCCGCGACTGCATTTATTGAACAAGGGCACGGGACTTATGGCGTATCAGACCAGGCAACGCGATCCACTGTTGGAAAGCCATATGCAAGAGGCGATCCAGAAACGTGGCAAGGAACTGCTGGGTCTGGTGATGCTGGGCATCGGCGTGATGCTGACGCTGATGCTGGGCAGTTATACCGCCGACGATCCCTCCTGGCTTAGTGCGACGGACGCGCCGGTGAAAAACCTGATGGGCAAATTTGGCGCCTCCCTTGCCAGCCCTTTGCAGGTTACCATCGGCTGGGCTGCCTGGGGCATTGCACTTGTCGTGCTTGTCTGGGGGTCGCGGTTTTTCTTTCATATCGGGGCCGAACGGTTTTTCAGCCGTATCATCTTTTCACCGATTGCCGTGGCTTTGCTGGCGGTGTTCGCCTCAACCCACGCGCCCGGCGCTGGCTGGAACCACAGCTTTGGCCTTGGCGGGCTGTTTGGCGACACGACACTGGCGGCGATGCTGTCGTTGGCACCGATGGAACTGTCATTCGCGGTCAAGCTAATCAGCCTGATCCTTGGACTGGTCTTGCTGGTGTTCGGCGGCTTTGTTTTGGGCTTCACCCGGGTTGAGGCAGGGGTGCTGGGGCGGTTCCTGATCTATGGCGTGGTGCTAAGCTATGCCTCGGTCATTTCGCTATTGGGCGTGGCAGGCAGCAAGGCCGTGGCCGCAGCGCAGCATAAGCGGCAGGCCTGGCATGAAGGCCATCATGAGGGGCATGAAGAAGACCCGATTGCTGCCGATCAGCACGTTGTTGAGCAGGTTCAGCCGCAAAGTCGGCAGAAACACGCAGACCCGGTTTTTCGCAACGGCTTTGTCCGCCGTCAGCCAATGTTCAGCGCAACCGAGGCTGAGCTTGTGACCCATAAGCCCGCCGATCTGGACGTCGCCCCACCTAATGTGGATCGCATCCATTCGCGCATTGTCGACGTGATCCGCAACCGCAAAGCCGCCCCGGCACCCACACCCGCGCCGCACCCGCACCGGGCCGAGCCGCCGATTGCCGCCGGGGCTGAACTTGACCTATCCCCGCAACCGCTGATCGTCGATCCCGCCCCCTTCGTGCCGCCAACGCCCGAAGCCAAGGCCGTCGTGCAACACCGCTCCGCGCGCAGCGTCAAGCCCAGCAAAAAGGCGGTGTCCGAAGCCCAGCCAACACTGGCGTTTGATGACACGCGCGAGGCGTTTGAAAGCCCGCCTTTGAATTTGCTGGCCAACCCGACCAGCATCGTGCGGCATCATCTTAGTGACGAGGCGCTGGAAGAAAACGCCCGGATGCTGGAAAACGTGCTGGATGACTACGGCGTAAAGGGTGAGATCGTCTCGGTCAGCCCCGGCCCTGTGGTGACGATGTATGAACTGGAACCGGCACCAGGCCTTAAGGCCAGCCGGGTGATTGGCCTGGCCGATGATATCGCACGCTCGATGTCGGCGCTTGCGGCGCGGGTTTCGACGGTGCCGGGGCGGTCGGTCATCGGCATCGAACTGCCAAACGCCAGCCGCGAAAAGGTGCTGCTGCGCGAAATCCTTGCAGCGCGCGACTTTGGCGACACCGGTCAGAAGCTGCCGCTGGCGCTGGGCAAGAACATTGCAGGCGATCCGGTGGTCGCCAATCTGGCAAAGATGCCGCATCTGCTGATTGCGGGCACCACCGGCTCGGGTAAATCGGTGGCGATCAACACCATGATCCTTAGCCTGCTTTACAAGCTGTCGCCGTCCGAATGCCGGATGATCATGATTGATCCCAAGATGCTGGAACTGTCGGTTTATGACGGCATCCCGCATCTGCTTAGCCCGGTTGTAACCGATCCCAAGAAAGCCGTGGTCGCCCTGAAATGGGTGGTCGGCGAGATGGAGGAGCGATATCGCAAGATGTCCAAAATGGGCGTGCGCAACATTGATGGCTATAACGGCCGGGTCAAGGACGCGCTGGCCAAGGACAAGAATTTCAGCCGCACGGTGCAGACCGGTTTTGACGACGACACCGGCGAACCCGTTTTTGAAACCGAAGAGTTCAAGCCCGAGGCGATGCCCTTCATCGTCGTGGTCGTCGATGAAATGGCCGATCTGATGATGGTCGCTGGCAAAGAGATCGAAGCCTGCATCCAGCGTCTGGCGCAGATGGCGCGGGCCAGTGGCATCCATTTGATCATGGCGACGCAGCGCCCCTCGGTCGATGTGATCACCGGCACGATCAAAGCCAACTTCCCGACCCGGATTTCGTTTCAGGTCACCAGCAAGATCGACAGCCGGACCATTCTGGGCGAAATGGGGGCCGAACAACTGCTGGGCATGGGCGATATGCTTTATATGGCCGGTGGTGGTAAAATCACCCGCGTCCACGGCCCGTTCGTGTCCGATGAAGAGGTTGAAGAGGTGGTCAATCACCTGAAATCCTTCGGCGCACCGGATTATGTCTCGGGCGTGGTTGAAGGGCAAGATGATGACAAGGAAAGCGATATTGATCTGGTGCTGGGCCTTGGCGGCAACACCAATGGCGAGGATCAGTTATACGATCAGGCTGTCGCGATTGTGCTGAAGGACCGCAAATGCTCCACCAGTTATATCCAGCGCAAACTGGCAATCGGCTATAACAAGGCCGCGCGTCTGGTTGAACAGATGGAGGATTCAGGCCTTGTCAGCCCTGCGAACCATGTCGGCAAACGCGAAATTCTGGTGCCCGAGGGGCAATAATCCGCCCAATCGCCAAGATTTTACCTAGCCTCTGATGTTGAACCCTTCAAAACGTCCTATGTAGGTTGCATGAATCACTTACGCCTGATTTCCCCGCTTCTGATGGCCGCATTTCTGGCAGGGCCTGCCCTTGCCCAGGAAGACCCCAAAGCGATCCCACTGGCCGAGATTTCGGCCTTCATGGAAGAGCTTGATACCCTAAAAAGCACGTTCACCCAGATCAACCCGGATGGCACGATCTCCACCGGCACGCTGTATATTCAGCGCCCCGGACGGATGCGGTTTGAATATGATCCGCCTGATCCGGCCCTTGTGATGGCCGGGGGTGGCACCGTGGCGATTTTTGATCGGAAATCCAACGAACCGCCGCAGCAGTTCCCGCTGGATCGCACACCTTTGTCGGTGATCCTGGCGCGGGATGTTGATCTTGAGCGCGCCAATATGATCACGGCCCATACGGCGGACGAGGTGTCTACCACCATCACCGCGCAGGATCCGGAAAACCCGGATATTGGCCATATTGATCTGGTTTTTACCGGCCCGCCCGTCGAGTTGCGCCAATGGGTGATCACCGATGAAGGCGGCAATCAAACCACGGTTATCCTGGGCGATGTCGAACGCGGGCTGAAGCTGAGATCCACCTTGTTCAGCGTGCAGATCGAAGTTCAGAAATCCCGCGAAGGCCGTTAATAGGCGACCCTGCGGTTAGCTGCAACTTTCTAACTGGGTGCTGTAAACCTCGGCCCGGGCCTGCACCTCTTTTGAGATCCGCATCAGCCAGCCTTTGCGTCGATACGTGCCGCGCTTATAGCCGGAATGGCCGTCGTGATAGGCCAGATAATGCCGCCTTGCGCTGGTTTTCGGAATACCCAGACGCTGTTCGGACTGATCCATATACCAGCCCATGAAATCAACCGCGTCGTCAAACCGGTCGCGCTGGGCGTTGCGCATGCCAGTGTCGCGCTGATACCATTTCCAGGTGCTGTCAATTGCCTGCGCATAGCCATAGGCCGACGATTGCCGCCCCATCGGAATCACCCCCATCTTGTAGGACAAAGGCGTGCGGGCATCGCCGCGAAACTTGCTTTCCTGATAGATCGTGGCCATCTGCACCGCCACCGGCACCCCCCATTTCTGTTGGCTGGCCAGCATTGATTTGTACCATTTAGGCCGCTCAGCCTTGATCGCGCAGGCATCATTCAGATTGCGCGGCGGTGGCGGGACCGAGGTGGCACAAGCCGACAGGACCAGTAAAACGGTAAACAGGGGGATCAGTTTCATGCCAGGTGCCTCGGGTGTTTTTCCGCAATGATACGGCAAATCGGCCCAACCGCATAGGTGATTCCCGCCGCCTTAGATCAGGAAAGCCAGCAAAACCGGAAGCGCCAACACCGAAACCAGGGTGGACACCACCACCAAACCAGCCACCGCCTGCGCATCGGCCTGGTATTTTTCTGCAAGCATATATGACGTAACTGCAACAGGGGTCGACACCTGTAACACCAAAACCGCAAGCGCCACCGCGGGCAGTTCAAACCACAGCCCGACCGCCAGGCTGATCGCGACACTTAGCACAAGTTTGGTGATCGCAAGCCCCAGCGCGCGGCCAAATCCTGACAGGTGCAAACGCCCAACCGCCACCCCCAATGTGATCAGCATCAAGGGGATCGCCATCTGGCCGATCAACTCCAACGTGCTGGTGATCCAGACCGGGGTTTGCCAACCCTGATACAGAAACAGGCCCCCCAGAAGGGTTGCGCCGACCATCGGCTCTTTCAACACCCTGGCGGGGGAGCCGCCCCCGGCCACTAGCCAGATCCCGAAGGTGAAGGAATAAACCGCCATTACGGCAAAGATTACAACGGCATACCCAAGCCCGACTTCGCCAAACGCTAACAGCGCCAGCGGCAATCCAAGGTTGCCGGTATTGCCAAAAATAACCGGTGCCAAAAACGTGCGAATTTTCAGGCCCAACGATTTTATCAGCAGAAATGCCGCGACGGTCAGCGCGCCGTAAGCCACCAGTGCTGCCAGCACGATTTCTGTCACGGATGCCGGGTCGATTTCGGTTTTCATCAGGGCTGTGAAAATCAAGCACGGCACGCTTAGGGTCATCGCCAGTCGGGTCACAAACTCAACCCGATATTCCAGATCAAACCTGACCCAAAGGAAGCCGATAAAGGCCAGCAGAAACACCGGGGCGACGATCTGCAAGACGGTTACAACAATATTCACAAACTGTTTCCTATGAAAACGGCTTTCATGCCGGGCCCTGCGGTGGACAGGAAATGTATGAAGGGCACCTCTAAAAATTGCCCCACCCCCTGCACTGCGGTATCGTGAGACAATGA
>CAYXXQ010000139.1:0-8569 GCA_964469075.1 uncultured Rhodobacter sp. | reverse complement strand
ATCAATGAACTTCTGCCGTGGAAATACCCCGACGTGTGATCGGGACATCGCTTACTGATAGCGCTCCTGAAAGACAATAGATGCCAGGCCGTTGGGGTCAACGCCGTGACGTTCAGCAGCTTCTTGAATTTCGCCAGCATATTCAGCAACCTCATTTAGAGCACTCTCGTCCGAGTTTCCCTCTGGGTCTCGTCTGTTCACCGGATCGTTGTGGGAATAAGGATACCTATTCGTGCCCACACTAGGCTGCGTGGGATCAAGCCAATCCGGCTGAATAAACCGCCCTAACTCTGGATCGTAGTACCGGGCGGAACCAGTCCATGCGGATGAGCTGCGCAATGCCGAGGGCGTCGCGCCGGTCGGTCTTGATCGGCATCGCCTTGAGCGCGCCCTTCACCTGTCGCGTCTCCATCAGCACGGTCTCCAGACCAGCATCCCGCAGATGCCGGTGCAGCCACTGCGACAGCGGCCCGGCCTCAAGTCCGATACAGGCAAGGTCCTGGCCCAACTCCCGCAGGAACGCGATCAGCGCTTCAGGTTCGCAGGAAACCTTCGCCTCTCGCACAATGGTGCCTGACTGGTTGACCACGCAGACAGCGCAGCTCTCAAGTGACACGTCGATCCCGACAAAATGATCCATGGTCTCGTCCTTCCTCCTGGATTGTTGCCGCCGACCGGTCGGTCAGCCGTGACAGGACGATAGCAAGCTCAAGGCCGACATCTAAGCAAAACGCCGGATCTGGGTGCGACTCGCCCATTACGGCATCTCATGATCACCTCCGTTTGGAGCAAGTGACTCATGGAATTCATGCCTTGGGAATCCCCTTATGGGGAGGGTCAATGAGTCCTGAACCTAGTCCTCTAGTCGACTAATCGACTAGTCGAACCGAAATGATCGGTTGAATGGGCTTAAAAAGCGTGACGCAGCCTATCTGGCGATAGGGCCCGCGTGCGCACTTAACCGCAATATAGACAAGAGATTAGGCGAAGAAACCGCAGCTACCCCGCAACCACATCACCCGGCAATCAGCCCCATGCTTTCCAGCTTCAGGATCACCTGATGGGCGCAGTTATCGACTTCGGCGTTTTCGGTTTCAATCCGGATTTCCGGGGATTGAGGCTCATCATACGGGTCAGAAATACCGGTGAATTCCTTGATTTTGCCCTCTCGCGCCAGCTTGTAGAGCCCCTTGCGGTCACGGCGTTCGCATTCCTCAAGCGAGGTGGCGACATGCACTTCTACAAAGGCGCCAAACTGTTCGATGTCTTCGCGCACTGCCCGTCTGGTCGTGGCGTAAGGTGCGATCGGGGCACAGATGGCGATACCGCCGTTTTTGGTGATCTCAGAAGCGACGTAGCCAATTCGCCGGATGTTCAGATCGCGATGTTCCTTGGAAAACCCGAGCTCGCTTGACAGGTTTTTGCGCACGACATCACCGTCCAGCAGTGTCACGGGACGCCCGCCCATTTCCATCAGTTTGACCATCAACGCATTGGCAATAGTCGACTTTCCCGAACCGGATAGGCCTGTAAAAAACACGGTAAAACCCTGCTTGGCGCGGGGTGGTCGGGTGCGGCGCAGCTCCTGCACGACGGTCGGAAAGCTGAACCATTCCGGGATTTCCAGCCCTTCAGACAAGCGACGACGCAGCTCGGTGCCCGAGATGTTAAGGACAGTCACGCCGTCTTCGATCTCATCCGCTGGCTCGTACTGGGCGCGTTCCTGAACATAGACCATATGTTTGAAATCGACCATTTCGATGCCCATTTCTTCCTGATGGGTGCGAAACAGGTCTTGCGCATCGTAAGGGCCGTAAAAGTCGTCCCCGGCCGCGTTTTTGCCCGGACCGGCGTGATCGCGGCCGACAATGAAATGAGTGCAGCCGTGGTTTTTGCGGATCAGGCCGTGCCAAACAGCCTCCCGCGGGCCAGCCATGCGCATCGCCAGGTTCAGCAGCGACATCGTCGTGGTTGAGGACGGGTATTGATCCAAAACCGCCTCGTAACACCGCACGCGGGTGAAATGGTCGATATCGCCGGGCTTCGTCAGGCCGACGACCGGGTGAATCAGAAGGTTGGCCTGCGCCTCTTTCGCGGCACGGAAGGTTAGTTCCTGATGCGCGCGGTGCAGGGGATTGCGGGTTTGAAAGGCCACAACTTTGCGCCAGCCGAGTTTGCGAAAATAGGCCCGCAACTCGTTCGGGGTGTCACGGCGGGCGCGAAAATCGTAATGCACGGGTTGCTGCAAGCCAGTGATCGCGCCGCCTAGATAGGTGCTGCCTGCGGTGTTGTGCAGGTAGTTGACCGCCGGATGTGTGTCGTCGTCAGCGCCGAACACCAATTCGGCTTCGCGGGCTTTGTTCGGCACATATTTGTCGGAGATCGACAAGATCGCCAGGATCACCCCTTCTGGGTCACGCAGGGCAATGTCCTGGCCTTCGTCAATTGTGCTGGCGAAAGCGTCGCTGACATCCAGTGTAATCGGCATCGGCCACAGCGTTCCATCCGCCAAGCGCATGTTTTCAATGACGTTTTCAAAGTCCGCTTGGCCCAGAAAACCTTTCAGCGGGTTGAATCCGCCGTTCATCAGCAATTCCAGATCGCAAACCTGCCGCGCGGTCAAATCCCAGCTGGGAAGCTCCGCGGCTTCCAGCTTCAGTTTCTGGGCGGAGTCGTAGGACACAAATAGTTCCGGGATGGGCGCTGTGCTCGGGTGCATCATAATCGTCTCAATTTTTCTTTTTTATGTTTTGCGAATGAGCCGTTTCTATAGCACGCCAAAAGGCGCGCGCAATTGCGCGGCGAACATATCCGTCATGCAATTGGCATCCATTTTAGGCCATTTTTAGGCAGCCACGACGATTTACCCGACGTATTTGCCAATTCGACCAGGCTTAGCTGTCTTGTTCTGCCAACCAACGTTCAGCATCAAGGGCCGCCATGCATCCCATGCCCGCACTGGTCACGGCCTGCCGATAAACGTGATCGGTCAAATCGCCAGCGGCAAAAACGCCGGGGATTGAGGTCGCGGTGGTGCCGGGTGTGACTTTTACATAGCCGCCCATATGCGTGTCCAACTGGTCCTTGACCAATTCACTGGCCGGGGCATGGCCGATGGCCACGAACACGCCTTTGCAGGGGATTTCGGTGATTTCACCGGTTTTCACATGCTTAACGCGCACGGCTGTAACGCCCAATGGATCGCTGTCGCCTACGACCTCTTCAAGCTCATGAAACCACAGGGGTTCGATTTTGGGGTTCTTGAATAGCCGTTCTTGCAGGATTTTTTCAGACCGCAGCTCATCCCGGCGGTGGATCAGGGTGACTTTGGAGGCGAAATTCGTCAGAAACAACGCTTCCTCGACCGCGGTATTGCCGCCGCCGACCACCACGATTTCCTGGCCGCGATAGAAAAACCCGTCACAGGTGGCGCAAGCCGATACGCCGAAGCCTTTGAATTTTTCTTCAGACGGTAAGCCCAGCCATTTGGCACGCGCGCCGGTCGCAAGGACCAACGCGTCTGCCGTATAGGTCACACCGCTTTCGCTTTTGGCGGTGAACGGCCGGTTTTGCAGATCAAGTTCGGAAATATGATCCATGATGATTTCGGTGCCCATCGCGCGGGCATGCGACTCCATCCGTGTCATCAGATCGGGGCCTTGCACTTCGGTGTCGCCGGGCCAGTTTTCAACTTCGGTGGTGGTGGTCAATTGACCACCGGGTTCCATGCCTTGCACGAGGATCGGTTCCAGCATGGCGCGGGCGCCATAAACGCCGGCGGTATAGCCAGCCGGGCCCGAGCCGATGATCAGAAGGCGGGTATGTCGGGTGTCGGTCATGGGGGTTCCAGTCTTGGGATTATCTACTGCCTTGCTATATAGGGCCGCTTGGTGGATTGGGAAAGTGACGCGCTCGGACCTGTGACAAGTTTTCATATCCCGGGCGCCAAAATACAAAAAGTTGCGCAACCGCGAAATATTATTGCGGACAGCGGCGCGGGGGGGTAATTTGCGCCCAAACCCAAACAAGGACGACACATGCCCGGAAGTAAACTTGATCCGATTGACCGGAAAATCCTGCGCGAATTGCAGGCTGACGGGCGGATGACCAATGTGGAGCTGGCCAAACGTGTTGGTATTTCAGCGCCGCCCTGCCTGCGTCGGGTCCGGACATTGGAAGAAAGCGGGCTGATCCGGGGCTATCACGCCGACGTAAACGCCCGCGAGCTTGGCTTTGAAGTGCAGGTTTTCGCAATGGTCGGGTTGCATTCCCAGGCCGAAGCGGATTTGACCGCGTTTGAAAACCTGTGCCGGGGCTGGTCGCTTGTGCGCGAATGTCACATGCTGAACGGCGAAATAGATTTTATCCTGAAATGTGTCGCCCCTGATCTGTCGACTTTCCAGACTTTTCTGACGGAAAACCTGACCTCTGCCGCCAATGTCGCCAGCGTGAAAACTTCGCTGGTGATCCGGGGTGCCAAGGATGAACCGGGTGTTCCGTTTGATGTTCTGGAAAGCCGGGCCAGCGCAGACGACTGATCTGGCCCAGGGTTTTGCTGTTGTCAGCCGACGCGCAGCACCTCGGCCTCGAACCCTTTCAGGATCGGGCGAATGCTGCGGCCAAATCGGTTCAGATCGCCCGAAAGATGCGGGAAAAGGTGACGCAGATGCGTCTGCATTTCCAGCGACATCACCGCGACACCAAAATTGCCGGGATGATAGCTTTCGGTTTCAAGGCCGTTGGCTTCGATGATCTGATGGCTATCCAGCATCAGGTTGTAAAACACCAGATCGCGGGACGGTCGCACCCGCATCACGGTGTCGCCATCCAGCAGATCAGACGCCGGAGCCAGTGTCTCGGACGAGCCGAACAACGCCGCACAGCTTGGGTGGTTTGTCAGCACCCTGAAGCGGGGCGAAACGATCAGATCCTGTAAGGGACGCAGTTCCCCCAGCGCATCGGCGCGCAACCGCAAGGGCCAGCTATCACTCACCTCGTCATCGGCATCGACGCCCAGGCTGCAACTGCTGATCCAGCGCACCGGCAGAAACCCCGAATCGCGTGTCTTGACCATGTCGCCGGGCTGAAGGTCTTCAACGGCGGTCTGACCGGCCTCGGTTGACAGCATGGAGCCGCGCGCAAGATTGGCGCAGACATCTTCCAGATAAAGATCGGCAGGCGCTTTATGTTCAAGATATTGGGTGGAGCCATCATCCATCAAAGCCGCGATATCATAGCGCCGGATCTGCCTGGTTTCAGTGCTGGCCGGAAACGTCGCCCGATTGCGCTGAACGGTGCGCATATGGGATTCTTTCATGCCAGCAGTCGGCTTGTCATCGCCGGACCCGGGTGAAACAGGAGTGCGATGCTTGCCCTGATGCCAGGGCGCGCCGGTAGTATAAGTCATGCGATCAGTCCTCTTTGGTCCTGAGTGCACGCCCACATCTACCCACCATAATGTAGATGAACACGGATAGAGCCGCGCTTGCGGCCCCTCTTATAGGTAACAATATATCCATAAAAACCACTATAAGTCAAATGGTTGAAGTGATTTTGCACCATTCAGCGACAATCAAAACCAGGGGATTAGATTGTTTCTTTTTCGCCGATGTCAAAGCCCCGCGAAATGCCCGGTTGTATTGCACCCAGTCAGGCTTTGGGGCATCATGGCCGCTGATTGAGGTTTCAAATCTATTCACAGGCACGGAATGACCCCGCAAGCCCAGCGCAAAGCCAGCACAATCAGATCGCTGGCCCGATTCCATTTCATTTGTGGCCTGCCGCAATCGGGAATGGCGCTGCTGACGGCTCTGTTAAGTCAAAACCCGCGTTTTGTCGCCAGATCGGGCGGCCCGGCAGCCGGGGTTTTTCAGAAAATGCTGGATTGCTTTCCTGCCGAGGGTCAAGCCGAAACCAACCTCAATGACAGCCAGAAAATCGCGCTTTGGCGGGCCGGAATTGATTCTGTCTATCATGACCGGCCATTTGATTCTGTGGTGTTTGACGCCAACCGCGGCTGGCTTGATCATCTTGATCAACTGGTGCGGCTTTATCCGCTGTGTCGGTTCATCATCTGCGTGCGCAATCCGGCGTCGATTGCCAATTCGATCTTGCTGGCAGACCCGGATATGGATGAGGTCAGTCTGACAACCTCGGCCAATGCTTTGTTGGAAAACGATGGACTGGTAGGCCGCGAAATCGGCAAGCTGCGCGAGGCCCTGTCAGGCCAGCATGCCGAACGGATTTTTGTGCTGGATTACGACCGCCTGGCCGATGACCCTGAAGACGTGGTCGATGTGCTTTATGATTTCCTGCGCGAGGACGCGTATCCGCATGATTTTGAGAAGATCGAAGGCCCAGGCCTTGTTGAAGGCCCGATCAAGCGCAGCGACAATCTGTCGATCCTGCCGACGCGATTGGTGCTGCAGCTGTCAGGAAAAGCGTTCTGGCGAAATCTGAAACGCACCCAGGCGACGATGATGCTGGGCCGGGCGCGATAAGGTCGCGCCTAACCGGTATTGCCAAGCAGTTTGACCGAGGACGACAACCGCTTGCGCCAGGCGCGGGTGCGTGTTCCGCGTTCCCACGGCATTGCGAATTGCAGGGTGTCGGCCTCTTCCAGCACCCAAATCATCCAACGTCTTTTGGTCCGCATCCCGGTTCTCCACTTTGGCCATTTGCGGTAACAGGCGAAACGCCCTGAGTTTCTGCCGCATGGCCCTTGCATCCGTCTGTTGACGAACTTGATGCAAGATCGCGGGACAATCGGGCATGAACATGGCTGGGCAGGATCATTTTCGGGGCTTGTTTTGGCCAAGGACAAGGCAAACATCGTGTTTGGGGGGTAATCCGCAAACGCAAAACGCTTTAGCAAACAATGACCGAGATTAAGCGCCCGTAATCCGTCTCCTGCGCATGCGTAGTCCGGCGATAAGAATAAAACCGCGCCGGATCGGAATAGGTGCAATGGCCGGTCCATCGGCAGTCACCAACCCCGGCGGCTTGCAGGCGATCAAGGCCAAAGCCCGGCAAATCAAACTGAAATCGGTCGTCTTTGCCCAGGGCAAAGAACCGCGCGAAACTGGGATCAGCGGCCAGAAACCCGTCGCGAAAATCAGCGCCGACTTCATAGGCTGCTTGACTGATCGACGGGCCAATGACCGCCGTTGTACTGGCGCGCGAGGCGCCAAGCCGCTCCATCGCCGCAAGCGTTTCTTCCATAATCCCCGCCAGCGCGCCTTTCCATCCGGCATGGGCCGCAGCCACCACACTGTTCTTGCGATCCGCAAACAAAACAGGCTGGCAATCCGCCGTCAGAATACCAAGCGCCAGCCCCGGCGTACGTGTCACCATCGCATCACATTGCGGGCGAGGTGTGCCGGGCGCGGCGGTTAAATGCACCGCCGTTGCAGAATGAACCTGATGCACACTGGCCAACCCATCGGTCGCAACATCAAGCGCGCCGCACACCAGATCGCGATTTTGCGCCACCGCTTCGGGCTGGTCATTTGAGCCCGGCCCGCAATTCAGCCCGGCATAAATGCCGCCCGAAACCCCACCCTTGCGGGTGAAAAAGCCGTGCCGAAACGGGCCCAGGCTGTCAGCGGTCAGAATTTCCAGGGTCATAAAGATCAAATCCAGCTGGGGCAGGGGTGCCGCGTGGGTGAAAGGCGATGGCTTTGAACACGCTCCCCATTTCGTCGGGATGGGTCAAGCGCCGATGGGCAGAAATATGCGCCTCAAGTGCGGCCCCCTGAAGGCTAGCCGCCAGCGATTGCGCACGCGCGGTAATCCCAAGCCGTTCCAGCAACATGCCCTGATCGGTCAGGCCGGTGGTGGCCAGATCGGATGCCGCGCGGATCAGGGCCGCGAAATCGACATGCGCGGTCAGATCAGCCGTTCCCGGCGCATCAAAAGGATCAACCTTCTGATGCGCGCGCACGGCCTGAAAACTGTCGCCGGGGCCACCTAAGCCGCCATAATCGACGATCAGGGCGATGCCACCTACCGCGGCCAAGCGGCTGGCAATCTCAGCCATGATCGCTTGGGCGGGAGCGTTTGTTTCCACGATGTCGCCGGGGGTCGCGCCTGCAATCCCGTCTTCCAATGTCTCAAGCGGCATATCAGGGCCAAGGGTGAACCCAAGCTTGCCGTCCTGACTTGCAATCAATTGTTCCTGCCAGCCTGTGTCGCTGCGCCGAAACTGGCGGATCGGCAGGGCGTCAAAAAACTCGTTGGCGACAAGATAAAGTGGCCGCTGCGGCAGGTCTGACACCTGATCGACCCATTTGATGTCATACCCTGTCAACGTCGCCTGCTGCATCCGGCGCAGGGCAGGGCTGGCCTCTATCAGCCAAATCTCGGCAGCTTCCAGAAACCCCGGCATCTTTGCCCCGACCCGCATGATATCCGCCATCAACGTCCCGCGCCCCGGTCCGGGTTCGGCTAGGATAAACCGGCTGGGGCTGCCTTGATCCTGCCAGCTTTGCACCAACAGCAGGCCCAACATCTCGCCAAACATCTGGCTGATTTCTGGCGCGGTGGTGAAATCGCCCTGCGCCCCAAGCGG
>CAYXXQ010000138.1:0-8612 GCA_964469075.1 uncultured Rhodobacter sp. | reverse complement strand
GGGATTCTGACGCCGGGAACCTATGGTGACAAAGTAAAAATGGACCACGATATCTATACCGGTGGCGCGGTTGTGGGCATTGTTGCGCGCGCGGACATTTCAGACGATGAGGTGTATGCAATAACCAAAGCGTTCTGGGACAATGTCGATGCTGCACGGGCTTCAACCCCGTGGCTCAAGCATATCTCGCTTGATTATGCCGTACAGGAAGGTGGCATGCCACTTCACCCCGGCGCGCAGCGGTATTATGAAGAGCGTGGCGTCGCCATCCCGGATGGTTCCAAAAACTAATGTGCAAACTCAAGTGATGAAGAGGGGCGGCAAGTCTGCCCTTCTTCCTGTAAATCTGACGTGCACAGTGGCGAAACCTAAATTGATACCTGACCAAGTGGAAAATCGCTGTGAGCCGCAAAACCAAAAACATTCTTTTTATCATGTTTGACCAGTTGCGCTGGGATTACCTGTCTTGCGCCGGTCACAAAACCTTGCACACCCCCAATATCGACCGGCTGGCCAGCCAGGGCGTGCGGTTCAACCGCGCTTATGTCCAGTCGCCGATTTGCGGCTCTTCAAGGATGAGCTTTTATACAGGTCGCTACGTTCACAGCCACGGCGCGCAATGGAACGGCTATCCCCTGAAGGTCGGCGAACAGACCATGGGCGATCATCTGCGCAAGACCGGCATGGATTGCTGGTTGATCGGCAAGACCCATATGAAGGCCGACATCGAAGGGCTGAACCGCCTTGGCATCGCCCATGACAGCGTCATTGGCGCGCGCGTTTCTGAATGCGGTTTTGACGTCTATATCCGCGATGACGGCCTCTGGGCCGAAGGCCCTGATGGGTTTTATGACGAGCGCCGCTCCCCCTATAACGAATACCTGAAATCAAAGGGGTACGAGGCGGAAAATCCCTGGTCGGCCTATGCCAATGCCGGGATTGATGGTGACGGCAACATGGCCTCGGGCTGGCTGACAAAAAACGCCGACAAGCCCGCCAATATCCGTGAAGAAGACAGCGAAACCCCCTGGTTGACCAGTCGTACGATAGATTTTATCGCGGAACAGGATCCGGACAAACCCTGGTGCGCCCATGTCAGTTACATCAAACCCCATTGGCCCTATATCGTGCCCGCCCCCTATCACAACATGTATGGCCACAACCAAATCCAGCCGTTGGTGCGGCACGCATATGAACGCGAGAATACTCAGCCGGTTTATGACGCTTACCTGAACAACGCCGTCAGCCGGTTGTACCACCGCGATGAGGTTCGCGATGTCGTCATCCCCGCCTATATGGGACTGATCAAGCAATGCGACGACCAGATGGGCCGGCTGTTCAAATACCTTGAAGACAGCGGCAGGATGGACGACACGATGATCGTCATCACCTCGGATCATGGCGATTATCTGGGCGATCACTGGATGGGCGAAAAAAGCCTGTTTCACGACTGCTCGGTCAAGGTGCCGCTGATCATCTATGACCCCTCGGCTGATGCGGATGCGACCCGCGGCATAGTCTGCGATGAACTGGTCGAAAGCATTGATTTGACGGCCACTTTCATCGACGCTGCCGGTGGCGAGGTGCCCGATCACGTGGTCGAAGGCAGATCGCTGATGCCGTTCCTGCACGGGCAGACGCCGGAAACCTGGCGTGATTTCGCAGTCAGCGAATTTGACTATGCCGCGACCCCAATGGGCGAAAAACTGGGCCTGGCCCCGCGCGACTGCCGCCTGTTCATGATCACCAACAAGCGCTGGAAATTCTGGCATGCCGAAGGCGGGTTGCGCCCGATGCTGTTTGATCTGGTCAACGACCCGGACGAGTTGACCGATCTTGGCGAAGACCCGGCCCATGCTACGGTGATTGACCAGATGTATGACCGCCTTGGCCAATGGGCCCGCCGGATGAGCCAGCGCACCACCAAATCCGAACAGGACATCATCGACATGCGCGGCAAATCCAACCGCAAGGGCATCCTGATTTACCTTTATGACGGTGCCGAAGTTGATGAAGAGTTGACGGCCAAATATCGCGGCCCGGTTCGGCAAAACCATCTGGACCCCAGCGACAAGGATTGAACGATGCCCGCACATCCTGACCTGGTTGCCCATTCAAACGAGTTTCGCAAAGACATCATCGAATTGGCCCCCGGCGCTTATACCGCCGTTGGTTATGCGGCCTCAAACCAGCATATGATTGTCGGCGACGACGGCGTGATCATCATCGACACCAGCGAAACCACCAAGGCCGCCGAAAACGTGCTGGCGGAATTTCGCAAGCTGACCAACAAGCCGGTCACGACGATCATCTACACCCATTCCCACCGGGATCATATCTCGGGTGCGAGTGTTTTTGCCGAAGGCCAGGACGTTGAAATCATTGCGGCGGATAACTTCAGCTCGGACCTTGTTGATGTCGACACCGACCGCCCGGCACCGCATCAGGCGATGATGGCGCGCACAAAGCGGCAGTTCGGCATGGGGCTAAGCTTTCCGGACGAGCGTGTCAATCTAGGCTGCGGGCCGGGGGATCGGCCGATGCAGGGCATGGGGGCCGGGTTTTTACCGCCGACCACGCGCATTGCGGAACCCTGTCTGGACATCAGCCGCGCCGGGGTGACGATGACTTTGGCCAAGGCCCCGGGCGAAACGCCGGATCATCTGGTGGTCTGGCTTGCCGACCGCAAGGTGCTGATCTGTGGCGACAACTATTACAAATCCTTCCCCAATCTTTACGCGATCCGGGGCACGCCCTACCGCGATTTTGACGCCTGGGCCGCAACGATGGATCTGTTGATGACGTTTGAGGCGGAGGTTCTGTCCCCCGGCCATTCCCGCCCGGTTTTCGGGGCCAGCGACATCAAGAACGTCCTGACGGATTATCGCGATGCGATCCGTCACGTCGTGGCCGAAACCGTGCGTGGCATGAATGCAGGCCTTGGACCTGACGCGCTGGCCCATAGCGTAACTTTGCCCGAGCCGCTGGCCAGCAAGCCGCATTTGCAACCGTTTTATGGCAAGGTCAGCTGGGCCGTGCGCGCCTATTTCGCAGGCACGCTCGGCTGGTTTGACGGCAATCCGACCAACCTGAACCGCCTTGACCCACGCGACGAGGCCGCGCGGTTTATCAAGCTGGCAGGCGGGGCCGCAAAGGTTCTGGCGGCGGCGAGCAACAGCGATGACCCACAATGGGTGCTGGAACTGACGGATCGCCTGATCGCCGAGGGCAGCTTAGCGGGCAAGGCCAAACCCCTCAAAATCGCCGCGATGCGCCAACTTGCGGATCGCGAGGTTAACGCGACCGCGCGCAATTATTACCTGGTTGCCGCTGAGGAGTTGGAGGCCTGATCAAGCCCCGTCAACCACCGGATTGACCAGACTGCCGATGCCGGTGATTTCCACCTCAACCACATCGCCCGCCTTCATATAAACCGACGGCGTGCGATATTTTCCGACCCCGCCAGGCGTGCCGGTGGCGATAATGTCACCAGGCAGCAATTCACTGACTTGCGACAGATAAGCGATGATCTCAGGGATGCCGATGGCAAGGTCGGAAATACTGGTTGATTGCATTTCTTCGCCGTTCAAGATGGTGCGAAGATGCGATTTCTCGATCCTTGGCAGATCATGCCGCGTCACGATCCAGGGGCCGACAGAACCGCTGTGATGAAAGCTTTTGCCGGGCCAGAATTGCGACGTATGGGTCTGAAAATCACGGATCGAACCGTCGTTAAAACAAGTATATCCGGCGATATGGTCATAGGCGTCCTTGGCCTTGATATAGCGTCCGGGCTTGCCGATCACCAACGCCAGCTCACCCTCATAATCAAACTGGGTCGAGACGCTTGGCCGCTCCAACGGCTGGCCGTGACCGACAACTGACGACGGATAGCGCGTGAAGATCGCCGGATAGGGCGCGGGCGTGCGGCCACCTTCCAGAATATGCGCCAGATAGTTCAGCCCGACACACAGGATCTTGTCAGGCTGGGGGATCGGCGACAGCAGCGTGACCTCGGCCAACGGCAAAGTATCGGCAGTTTCGGATGCCTTGGCCAGATCATCCAGCCCACCCGCAGTCAGGACCGCGCGCAAATCAGCATAGGTCGCGGCCAGGGCCGCACCGCAATCGGTGACGTGATCCGCCTGAACCAGGCCAAAACTGGCACTGCCATCAGGGCGCAAAAAAGATGCTAAACGCATTCGTGAAACTCCTCAATCATTGGGTTATTGTCAGTTTTCCAGCTTGCGATCCGTCGCATCCAGCCAAGGGCAATTCGGGGCGCGCTGTCCCTGCCGAGCCAGTTCCAGCCGCATATCGCTGAATTCCTGGCGCAGATCGTCAGGCATGAACGGGCGGTCGTGGCCCCAAAAACTTGGGCCGCAAAAGGTTTCATGCGGCAGCCAGTTGTTGGGGTCGATGATACGCCCGCCAAAGCCTGATTCAATGAAAAACCCCGAAGGCGTGTGGCTGTAAAACGAGGTCATGTAATCATTGGTGTGCCGCCCCAGCGTATAGGCGATGCGCCCGTCATCAAGCTGCGCCAGATCATAGCCCTGCCCGACATCGTCAAGACTATCATATTCGACCATGAAATGATGAAACCCGCGCCCGCCCGTGCCAACCATCGCAAAGCTGTGATGCCGCCCGTTAACGTGGAAAAAGTACAAAGGATAAGGTTTCTGGCCGTAGTCCGAGACCTGAAAGCACAGAATATCGCGATAAAATCCCAACAGGTTTTCAGCGTTCTTTACCTTCAAAACCGCGTGGCCCATGCCATATGGCCCGGTCTTGAAGCCCGAAATCGGGCGGCCCGGCACGAACGGATCGGTTTCCAGATGCGGGTCGGTAAAAACCTCAATCTGGTTGCCTTCGGGATCCTGGAACTGGATCAAGCGGCCAACATGGCGTTGATCGCACAGGTCGCGGCGGCATTCAATCACCGCGTGGCCATGATCGGACAGGCGTGCCGCAAGCCGTTCCAGTGCGGCGGTATCCGTGGCCTGCCAGCCGATGAAATCAAGGCCCTCTGCGTCGTCATCCGTGATCACCAACCGCTGCGCACGATCATCCATGCGGTACGCCTGGACCTTGCCGGCTTTGTCTACCCGCTGCATTCCCAACAGGCCGGTCGCATAGCTGGCCCAATCGTCCTGCTTGGTTGAGCGGATGCCGATATATCCCAGCGATGCAATGTCCATTCACGCCTGCCCGTTATCAAGAAAACCGCCGATCACGGCGCAGTAAAACGCAATTGTTAAGGCAATGCAATTCCTGCGGCTGGTCTAGGCCTTGGTTAAGTGTCGCTGGTGCTCCGCCAAGCCTTTGGCCAGATCATCAGGAAAAAACGCCCCGGCGCAATAGCGATCCGGGCGGATAAACAACACCTGATCGCGATGCGTCCGCAGCGGTCGTGCGATACCTTCGTCAGCCAGCGTCGCACGCGCTGGTCCGGCACCTGGCGACGGCCTTTCCTGCCCCCAGACCAAACGCAAACGGGTCAGGGGCAGGCCGCAAAACGCGTCCATCGCCACAGCCGCCAAGGCCTGCTCCCCAGCCTGATCCTGCGCGATCAGGGCAAAGCCAGCGCCCAGCGCCGCATCCAGTTTGACCACCCCGTCAGAGGTTTGCAGATCCGGCTGCGGGATCATCTCGCCAACCAGCGATGCCTCAAACGGCTGGGCGTCCAGACTTGCAAACAGGCCCGCCGTGTAGCGCGGTTTGGGTTTGAACTTCATCTGCATGAAATAGTCCTGCACCTGCGGGAAGGGTTGCAGCGCTTTGACCAGATGTTCGCGAAAAGCAAGTTGCTGGGGTTCGATCGGCATCACGATATCGCCCATCGCCACCGCCAGTTGGATCATTGCCCAGGCGGGATCGCGCCGCTCAGCCTCGTAACTGTCCAGAATGGCGGGGGTGCCACCTTTCAAAACCACCGCCAGTTTCCAAGCCACATTCATCGCGTCGCGCAGCCCGGCATTCATCCCTTGCCCGGCAAACGGCGGCGTTAAATGCGCCGCATCGCCAAGGATCAGCACCCGATCCTGGCGAAATTTGTCGGCGATCCGGGCATGAAACGTATAGATCGTCTTGCGGATCAGATCGCGGCCTTCCAGCTTGCGAAACGGTTTCAGCAGGGCGTCAATAAACCCGCCGGCAAGCGCTGCCTCATGGCTTTCGCCGGGCAAAAGCATAAATTCATACCGCCGCCCACCGCCCGGGGCAGGGATCGAGACATGTGGCCGCGCGTTGCTGCAAAAGAACTTGGAAAACCGCGATTGATCAGGGTCGTTCAGCGTGTCGATCACGACCCAGTCCTGCCGATAGGTGCTGCCCTGCATGGTGATCCCAAGGCGATCCCGCGTCGGGCTTTTGCCGCCATCACAGGCCAGAACGTAGCGCGCCTGCACCCCGGCCTCACCGTTTGGCGTGGCAAGGGTTAGGCGCACGCCATCCATCGATTGCTGAAGGCCGGTTACGTCATGGGAAAACAGCACCTCCGCCAAAGGCGTGGCCTCCAGCAGGCCATGCAGCGCCTGTTCCAGTGCGGGCTGGTTGATGTAGTGCTTTTTCTCAAACCCATAGGTTTTGGGGCCGGTGCCAACCTCAGAAAAACAAGTGCCCGCGTCATCATAATACTTGCCACCAACTCCGGTGATCGTTTGGTCAAGATAAGCCGTATCGCCACCAAACACTTGCAGAATACGCGCGCCTTCATCGTCCAGAACGATGGCGCGGGGGATGTCCATCGGCCTTTCATTACGCTCAAAAACCAGCGCAGAGATCCCGTAACGGGCCAGCAAATTCGCTGCCGTCAGCCCGGTTGGTCCGGCCCCGATGATGGCCACGTCGATGTGTTGGGGCAGTTTGCGGGTCATCAAAACGGTCCGATCAATGGGGCTGGCACAGGTGTCTGGCCGCGATTATGCAGCCCTTGCCAGCGGCTGCAAGTCAAGTTGGCTGCTTGCGGTGAATTCCGGTGGCGCTTGGCGCGCAGGATGTGGCATCCTTCAAACTGACTAACACGGGGGCTGCAACATGGGTCTGCACAAAGAACTGGACGGGTTTTTGGTCGTGGCGCTGGAACAGGCGGTCGCCGGCCCTTATTGCAGTCTTTTGCTGGCGGATGCAGGCGCGCGCGTGATCAAGCTGGAACGGCCCGGCGGCGATTTTTCCCGCGCTTATGACACCGGAGCCGACGGCCAAAGCACCTGGTTTGCCTGGATGAACCGGGGCAAACAATCCTGCGTTCTGGATTATACCAAGCCTGCGGATGCCGCCCTGTTGCGCCGCCTGATCGCCAAGGCCGACGTGTTTTTGCACAATCTGGCCCCGGGTGCATTGGCGCGGCACGGATTTGCGGCCGACAGCCTGCGCGCCCTGAACCCCAAGCTGATCAATCTGCAAATCGCTGGGTATGGCACTGAAGGGGCTGCTGCCGATATGAAGGCCTATGACTTTCTGGTGCAGGCCGAAAGCGGCGTTTGCACTGTGACCGGCACGCCGGAGCATCCCGCGCGGGTCGGCGTCTCGCTGTGTGATATCGCGACCGGGCTGACCGCGTTTTCCGCCATTTTGCGCGCCCTTTTGCAGCGCAGCCGAACCGGGGTTGGCATGGATCTGACGATCTCGATGTTTGACGTTCTGGCCGAATGGATGAACATGCCGCTGCTGGCGCATCGCTATATGGAGGCCAAGCCTGCGCGTTTGGGCCTGACCCATTCGCTGCTGGCCCCTTATGGCGCGTATCAATGTGGTGACGGCAATCAGATTTTGATCGCCATCCAGAACAACCGCGAATGGGAGCGGTTTTGCGATCAGATCCTGAACCAGCCCGATCTTGGCCGCGATCCAAGGTTTCGCAACAACCCGGATCGGGTCGCGCATCGGGCTGATCTTGATGCGGCGATTAACCAGGTATTTCAGGCCCAACCCCGTGAAACCATAGCCGCCCGCCTGCAAGACGCCAAGATTGCCTGGTCGCGCCTGAACTCGCTTGACGACTTGTCAGACCACCCGTTGTTGCGGCAAGCCCAGGCCCGGATCGGCAACAAGGTGATTGATCTGGTCGATCTGCCGGTGAAAACCGACGGTCCCCGGCCCGAGCTTGTGCCCGATCTTGGCCAGCACAGCGACAGCATCCGGCAGGAGTTTGCGCCATGACCTATCCCCTGAGCCACCCTGAAATCCGCGCCGCCGTCACCCGGCTTTGCGCCGATTTTCCCGGCAGCTATTGGCGCGGGCTTGACCGGGATCAGGCTTATCCCGACGATTTTGTCGCCGCTTTGACGCGCGAAGGCTACCTTGGGGCGTTGGTGCCGGAAGAGTTTGGCGGTTCGGGCCTGACTTTGTCGGCGGCAGCAGCGATATTGGAAGAAATCCATCACAGCGGTGGTAATGCAGCGGCTTGCCACGCCCAAATGTACACGATGGGCACGCTGTTGCGGCATGGCAGCGAGGCCCAGAAACAGCACTGGTTGCCGGGCATTGCCAAGGGCGACCTCAGGCTTCAGGCGTTTGGCGTTACCGAACCGACAAGCGGCACGGATACCGGTGCTCTGCGGACGCAAGCGCAGAGAACCGGCGATCATTATCTGGTTAATGGCCAGAAA
>CAYXXQ010000137.1:0-8646 GCA_964469075.1 uncultured Rhodobacter sp. | reverse complement strand
TAGCGCTGCCAGAACGCCTCGTGGCTGGTATTGTCGGACTGGCGGATTTCCTGCGCTTTATGCGGATCGGCGAAAAAGCTTGCCGCAAGTTTCTGATCCTTGCGGTTCAGACGCGTGTCAGCCGTTGCCTGAATGCAGCGGCACATCGCGCTGGTGGCCGACGGGCGGCCTGATTTCAGACAAGCCTTGCGGATCAGATCGCCCGCAGGGGCTGCACCGGTGGTGAGTGCCAAAATAAGGCAGGTCAGGGTCAGTTTTTTCATGGCCACAACTTTGGATCGACTGCTCGTTTTTTTCGACCATACCACATTGCCGTGCTGGCGAACAGCAGCAGGGCGGGGCGCGCGTGGTTTATTTTGCCGCAAGCAGGGCGGGCACAGGCGAATAGAAATCAGGCGTTGCCCCATTCCAGCCAGCGCCGGTCATCCTTGGTTAATGCGGCTGCAACCACCGCGTCGTAGGCCGCAAGCTGTGCGTCTGACAACCGCCCTTCCCATTTGTTGGATTTGCCAGAGCTAAAAAATTCCCGCTTGTCTTTCCAGTAGCCATCGCCAACCTCAGGCGCGAACAGATCGGCGTTTTTCTTCATGCTGTCAAAATCCGCCGCCCTGACCAGATCGGCCATCAGGTGCGGTGGATGCCGGATATCCATCGCCTCGGAAAACCGGGCCATTTCGCCCGCCAGATCGCGTTTCATATCGGCATAGTGAAACAGGTGAATATTTGGTAAATGCTGCCATCTCAGAAAGCTGCGATAGTGGTGCAGGATCGACGGCAAGGTCGTGTTATTGGTGGGATCGGCCTGAAACGGATGGGTCAGAAACGCGTCAAAACTTTTGCTGCGATCCATGTTGTAAACCGGGTTTTCACCCGGTTCCAACTGATTTTCACCGTGTTTCAGGATCGAGAAATAGATATCCAGCGGATGCCGGAACACCCCAAAATAAAGCGCGTCCGGCCAGTAAATCACCCCGTCAAGCGGGCTGTGGGATTTGATGTAGCGGCGATGGGTCTGGCGGGCCAGCCGGGCGTTCATGTCGCCCATCGGGTCCAGCGTCAGTTCGATCCAGGGCGAGCTTGTGCCACTGCCCGACCCGACATCGGCGCGCCCGAAGATCAGCAAGGCGCAGATGCCCTGTGTCCAGGTGGTGCCCGATTTTGGCGGCGTGCAGATGAAAACGTCACCCGCGCGGTGGTTAAACTGTTGCCAGCGGGCGCTATCCTCGACCTCGGCGCGGTAGATGGTTTCCTGAGTCGGAAGGTCTGACATCGGCGGTCCTTTTGCGTTGCGCGGTGGTTTGGCAAGCGAACCACAGTTCCTTGTGGGATGCAAATATTGGTCGCGGTACAAGTGCCGTCGGCCTTATGGCGTTTCTAGAAAGACTTGAATCACCAAAACCCTGCCACGCTTCGCGTTCTCGGGCTTTTGGCTATACGCGGTGTCTCAAGTCTTTCTCGAAACGCTTTAATGCTGACGCGCGTGAACCAGATAGCCTTCGATGGTTTCTTCCCCCAAAGCGGCCATCGCTTTTAGGCGGTGGAGGCCTTCGATCAGAATATAGCTGTCGCCAGTGGCGCGCACCCGGATCGGGGTCAGCTGACCGTTTTCCAGGATGTCCTCGGCCAGGGCCTGAACCTTGTCCTCTTCCAGCGTTTTTAGCCGTTTTACGGGCACCCGGACTTTCTCGATCTCAAAGTGTTGGCGCTTTAACATCGGCCAAGCATGCACCGGTTTGCCGGGCATGGCTAGTACGGAGTTGGGGGGAGGGGGCGTCGGGCGAAGGAGAGCCAAAAACCGGATCGCTTGCGAGCCGGTCAGCGCCCGACCTCCCCCCCGGAGGGCGCTTCGCACCCTCTGAGGTCGGGCGCTGACCTTGTGGTGTGGGCAAGTCAGTTGAAATAGCTGAGCCATTTTGAAGCAGACTCGATAACCT
Organism: uncultured Rhodobacter sp.; assembly: GCA_964469075.1. GTDB lineage: Bacteria > Pseudomonadota > Alphaproteobacteria > Rhodobacterales > Rhodobacteraceae > UBA5972. The sequence goes on along the minus strand of CAYXXQ010000137.1, from coordinate 6,712 downwards.
TTCCAATCGCTGATTGCACCTCTGGCCAGTTCATGGCCAATGTCCCAGTTGTAGCGATACCGGCAGTTTTTCCCGCGGCTTTTGCGGCCTCACGAATACCGGCATCAAGGTGCCCGCCAGCCCATTTGGCGCAGGTCGACGCCACGGCATTGATCCACGCGATTGCTGCTTTGATCTTTTCCCTGTTTGGGTGTTCCGCGTTTGACTCTTCTTTCAGATCATCCAGCGCCGTCCATATTGCCGTGATCGCCTGTTGGGGCGTCTTTATGTCGTCAATTCTCTCCGGTGGGTTGTTTCCACCGATCCCAAGCCGGGAGGTGGCGCGTTCCGGCAACAGCGTTTCAAGTTCGGCGATCCGTTCCCTTAAGACGAACGGTTCCCTGATCTGTTCGATCAGCCCGGCAATATGTTCCGGTCCCTTTTCCCAATCCGCATCTGGGATCAACGCCACCCGACGCTGCAATTCCCAATCAAGCGGTTTGCCGTCGAGAAAACCTTGATACCAATCGCGCCAGAAGGACCAGACCAGGTCAACAGTTAGTAGATTTTGTTTGGAAGGAAATTGTTCAGCAATATGCCCTGGAATTCCGGAATCGAAGGGACTCCGAATACCCGTCATCCAGAGCGGTACAGAGAATAATTTCTCCGCGTTGATCCTGAAATCTCTTTCGACCTCTTGGAATAGTTCCTTAGTGCTAGCTTTTGATAGGACTACTGCATTTAGGGAGTCGAGGTGGAACACTTTACTTGATACCGTTAACGCACAATAATGCACTGATCTGAAGACATCAGAAAACTCACTTCTCAAACTAAGCCTATCCCCGCTCTCCAAAAGGTAAGCCTCTCCGGAAGTTGTCAAATAATGCGACACCATATCGTCTACAGCCTTGGCCGTATTTGCTGAAATCCCAATAAACTCTTGGCTTGGTTGATTGGAAGCTACGGCGGCAGTTAAGATTGCGCGCATGATTGCAAGGATCTGGTGTTTTCCTTCCTCTTGAAAACGCTCATCGTATGTTAGAATCGGTAGAGATCGTAGGGATGCTCGAACAGCAATTTCGATGCAGGTTTCCCTTGTTTGCTCCAGTAGCCAGATTTCCAATTTTTCCCGATTCATCGACGTATTGGACATCTCTAATTCGCCGATTCGCGCGTACCCGCTGAGCTTCACATTCATGTTCTCTTGACCAACCCACTAAACCAATCCATATCCCAAACCATGACAGACCTCGCCCATATCCGCAATTTCTCCATCGTGGCCCATATCGACCACGGCAAATCGACCTTGGCTGACCGGCTGATCCAATCGACCGGCACGGTTGCCGATCGCGATATGCAGGCGCAGCTGCTGGATGCGATGGATATCGAGCGCGAGCGTGGCATCACTATCAAGGCCAACACGGTGCGGATCGAATATACCGCCCAGAACGGCGAGGACTATGTTCTGAACCTGATCGACACGCCGGGCCATGTCGATTTCGCCTATGAGGTCAGCCGCTCGATGCGGGCGGTTGAAGGCTCCCTCCTGGTGGTCGACAGCACCCAGGGGGTTGAGGCGCAGACGCTGGCCAATGTCTATCAGGCGATTGAGGCCAATCACGAGATTGTGCCGGTTCTGAACAAGATCGACTTACCTGCGTCCGAACCTGAAAAGGTCGCCGAACAGATCGAGGATGTGATCGGCATCGACGCGTCGGACGCGCTGCTGGTGTCGGCCAAATCCGGCATCGGCATTCCTGAGACGCTGGAGGCGATTGTGCATCGTCTGCCGCCGCCGAAAGGGGATCGCGCAGCGCCTTTGAAAGCGATGCTGGTGGACAGCTGGTATGACGCCTATCTTGGCGTGGTTGTGCTGGTGCGCATCATCGACGGGGTTCTGAAAAAGGGCGACCGCATCCGGATGATGAACACCAACGCGGTCTATCCGGTTGATCGCATCGGTGTGTTCCGCCCCAAGATGGAAACGATTGCCGAACTTGGCCCCGGTGAAATCGGCTTTCTGACCGCCAGCATCAAACAGGTGCGCGACACGGCTGTTGGCGATACTATCACGCATGAAAAAAATGGCTGCGCCAAGGCCCTGCCGGGGTTTGCCCCCAGTCAGCCGGTGGTATTTTGCGGCTTGTTCCCGGTTGATAATGCCGAGTTTGAGGATCTGCGTGAGGCAATTGGCAAGCTGCATCTGAATGACGCGAGTTTCTCGACGGAAATGGAAACCTCGGCCGCACTTGGCTTTGGCTTTCGCTGTGGGTTCCTGGGGCTGTTGCATCTGGAAGTGATCCGCGACCGGTTGGAACGCGAATACGATATCGACCTGATCACCACCGCCCCCAGCGTGATTTATCAGATCAGCCTGAAAAACGGCGAGACGCTGGAGATGCACAACCCCGCCGACATGCCCGATCTGACCTATGTTGACCATATTGAAGAGCCGCGCATCAAAGCCACGATCATGGTGCCGGATGAATATCTGGGCGACGTTCTGAAACTGTGCCAGGACCGGCGCGGCATCCAGATGGATCTGACATATGCCGGCAGCCGGGCGATGGTGGTTTACGATCTGCCGCTGAATGAGGTCGTGTTTGATTTTTACGACCGGCTGAAAAGCGTCACCAAGGGCTATGCGTCATTTGATTATCAGATGTATGGCTACCGCGAGGACGCGCTGGTCAAGATGCAGATCCTGGTGAATGACGAGCCGGTGGATGCCCTGTCAACGATGGTGCATCGCGACCGGGCCGAGGCCCGTGGCCGGGCAATGGTGGAAAAGCTGAAAGAGCTGATCCCGCAACATATGTTCAAAATCCCGATCCAGGCGGCCATCGGCGGGCGGATCATCGCCCGCGAAACCCTGTCGGCCCTGCGCAAAGACGTGACCGCCAAATGCTACGGCGGCGACGCCTCCCGCAAGCGCAAGCTGCTGGACAAGCAGAAAAAGGGCAAAAAGAAAATGCGCCAGTTCGGGAAAGTAGAGATCCCGCAGCAGGCGTTCATCTCGGCTTTGAAGATGGATGATTGAGGGTGGTGGCCTGTTGGGCTTGGGGTGAGACCCCGGGCTGCCCGTAACCCGAAAAATCGAACTGCGCGAAATCTCATGCACCGCCTATCCGTCATCATCTTTTCCCTTCTCGCGCCCACGCTGGCCAGTGTGGGTGTAGTGATTGCGTTGGTGTCCGGGATGTCGACTTTGGTGCCTTTGTTGCTGGCCGCTGGGCTCGGGGCGGTGGTTGCGGTGCCGGCCAGTTACGTTTTGGCCCGGGTGCTGCAAAACCTGTAAGGTTTCCCGCTTGTGGTGTTTTGCTTGAGTTGTGACGGGGCTTGTATGACCCTGAAAGCGGTTTTAGGTATTGTCTACAAGCATCGAGACACCAAAGGGGGCGGGCATGCGTTGGGTTGTCAGATTACTGGGTGGAATCGCGGTTTTGGTGCTGTTGCTGGTCGGCGGGCTGGCCCTTGTGCCGGCCGAAAAGATCGCCGCATTTGCGACCCGTGAAATCAGCCTGCGCACCGGTCGCGAGGTCGCTTTCACCGGCGAGGTACGCCCGGTTTTCTACCCGGTTCTTGGCGTGCGCACCGGTCCGTTGCAGATCGGCAATGCGATCTGGGCCGATAAGGAACCGATGCTGAAAGCCGACAGCCTGCTGATCGGGGTGGAGCTGATGCCGCTTCTGAGTGGCAAGGTCAAAGTCAAGGAATTCAGGCTGGTTAACCCCGATATCCGGCTGGAGGTTGCCGCCGACGGGCGCGCCAACTGGCAACTTGCAGCACCTGCACCTGAAACGCAGACGACAAGCGATACCGCCGCAACCGCGTTGCCGGATCTGTCCTTGCAGGACGGCCAGATCACCAATGGCCGCATCACATATATCGACCACAAGGCGGGCAGCTCGACCACGCTTGCAGGGCTTGATTTGCATCTGTCCCTGCCCGACTTCGCGGGCCCTTTGCGGGCCTCGGGCGGGGTGGTTTATAACGGCCAGCCAGTGCGGTTTTCACTGGATCTGACGGCGTTTCAAGAAGTGCTTGAGGGTAAGCTGATCGACCTGTCGCTGGGGCTTGACGGTGGCTTTGGCAAGCTTGCTTACTCGGGGGCTGTCAGCCAATCGCCGCCGACCGCGCAAGGCGATCTGACGGCGCAGCTTTCTGACCTTGCGGCGCTTGGTCGACTGCTGGGGCAGGGGCCGGATATGGCGGCAGGCCTGGCTAAAACCGCCGGGTTTGCCGGCAAGCTGACCTATACGGCGGGCGGTGTGATTTACCTGCGCGAGGCCGCCCTTGATGTCGACCGCAATCGCCTGGTGCTTGAGGCTGATCTGAAACTTGGCGACATCCCTTTCCTGACGGCGCGCATCAATGCCGGGGATTTGAACCTTGCGCATCTGACCAAATTCTCGGACGGTGACGCTGCGGCCGGGGCTGGAGGCAAGGACGATGGCTGGCCGAAAACGCCGCTCGATTTTTCGGCCCTGAAACTGGTGAATGCGGATATCGCGATTTCGGCCCAGGGGATGGATCTGGGGGTGTTGCGGCTTGGTAAATCGCAAGTGCGGATGCAGCTTGATAATGGCCGTCTGGTCACAGCCCTGAACGAGGTGAACGCCTATCAGGGCCAAATCAAGGGGGAGCTTGTTTTGAACGCCCGCAAAGGGCTGTCGGCGGGCGGATCTATCACTGGCAGCGGCATCCAGTTGCAGCCCTTGCTGATTGATGTGGCCGCGTATGACCGCCTGATCGCGGGGGCCTCGGTCAGCTTGAAATTCCTGACGTCCGGTCAGTCGGTTGATGCGATGATGCGGGGGCTTGAAGGCTCGGGCAGGATTGACATCGGCGGCGGGGAGATTTTGGGCCTGGACTTGGCCGGAATGCTGCGCAATCTGGATGCGTCCTACCGCGGCGATGGCAGCAAGACGATCTTCAAAACCATCACCGGCAGCTACCAGATCGACAAGGGCATTTTGCGCAACGAGGATCTGAAATTCACCAGTGATCTGGTGGTCGCGACCGGCAAAGGCGATGTCAATATCGGCGAGAGGACCATCGCCTACCGCATTGTTCCCGTGGCATTTTCTGATCAAAACGGCGATCAGGCCGGGGGAATTACGGTGCCAGTTCGGATTGATGGCCCGTGGTCAGCACCGCGCTTCACGCCCGATTTGCAATCCCTGATCGACGCTGAACTTGATAAGAAACGCGAGGAGGTCGAGGCGCTGGTTCAGTCCGAGATCGACAAGGCCAAGGCTGATGCCGAACAGCGCTTGCAGGAAGAGTTGGACAAGGCCGTCGAGGGCGCTGTTAATGACATTTTCAAGCAGTTGACGGGGGAATGATCCCAGGCTGCGAGCGGGGCTGCGCGCCCATTGGCGATCCGGCACGCAACTGCGCCCCACCGGCCTGAAAGGCGGGCAGGGGCTAGGTCATTTCTGACGTGTTGAAACAGGAAAGGCGGGCCCGCCGGTTGCGGTTTGTCTGCCGAACAGGGGGGTTGCCCCTGCACCATGTCGATCTGTCGGTTTTCTCGGCCGGATCCGCGCGGAATGTTTACCGTGGTATATGCGGAACCGAAACCATCTGCTGAGCTCGGGGAAGGATTTATCCGCGCGGGGTTGCGAACGGGTTAAGGCCGCGTGCGGTGGTTTGGGGGGTGAGGCAACGGTGGGGTCCACATATGGGCTTTTGTCCAACGCCTCTGACCATTCCATGAAAGGTTGCCGTGTCTCTCGGATCGGACAGCTTGCGGTCCGGTCAGGTGTAAGTATTCAACTGGTTTGAACTGCCGGTTTCAGATGGTTTGAGCCGCGTTTTTCCCGGGTACATCTGGTATTATCCGATTACATCTGGTTGCCCTATATAAATGGGGATTCAGAGGGAATTATCATCCTTTGCACACCAATTTTTTTGGGCTGAATACACAGTTATGCGTCATTTGAGCCACCCCCGTACGGACGCGCCAGAAGCATGAATACGACGGGCGATTGCCGCCACTCCGAAACCCTTCGCCGACAGCATTTGCGCAATCCAACGATTGGCAAGCGGCACACGTCGCGGCAGGCGATGTTGCTGTTCGTAGAGCAGCATCATCTGTTCACGTCCGATCAACTTTTCCAGTTTGCTTCTGCCCTTTGGGTCTCTGGGAAGGTACAGCTCAACTCCACCAAAACTCCAATTGGAATTCAACCGTCAAGTCCTAGCCAAGTGCGTCAACATAGGGTTCGACCTGGGAGGTCGGGCGTGGGTAGAGCGGTATCTGATCGCTCATCGGTGCTTTTTCCTCATCCACCAGCGATGCACGGAACTCCGGCTGACGCGCCTATCCGGTGGAAAGTTTTCGGCTATGGCATTTGTGATCTGCTGAAAGGTCATCGTCGCGATACGGGCACGAACAAAGGCATTCAGCTCAGGATCGGTGTCCAGTCTGGACGGCCTGTCCATGCGGTGTTGCCTTATGTGTGTTGAATGTCACTCAGAACTGACCCGGTGTTGTCACCGAGATTTGACCCGCTCAGTCGTTATGCTTTGTTCGTCATGATGTGGTCAATGCCGGTGAATATTGATGGCAATGGGGCGTTGTCCGCTCACGCAAGAAGAAAAGAAGCTGGCGTTCCACAAAGTAACCGCCAGCTTCCCAAAGCGACATGCGGACCAGATCGCGGCGGGTATGTTTGAATAGCCCCTAGAATTGTAGACACCTTGCTTGGTAATTTTGGAAGCAAGG
>CAYXXQ010000136.1:0-8653 GCA_964469075.1 uncultured Rhodobacter sp. | reverse complement strand
CCGAAAAATCTGCCTTATCTAAAGATCAGGCAGTCAACCCGGTTAGGCCCAAATGATCCGCTATTCGCTGATATGCGACAAAGACCACAATTTTGACAGCTGGTTCCAGTCGGCCGACGCGTTTGACAAATTGAACGCAGCGGGCCTGGCCAATTGTGCGGTCTGTGGCAGCGCCAAAATCACCAAGGCAGTGATGGCTCCAAGGGTCCGTCCTGCCAGATCGGCGGCTGCGATGCCGGCCGAAAAACCTGCGGATAAACCGCTGTCTGCCCCGGCCTCACCCGCCGAACAGGCCCTGGCTGAAATGCGCAAAAAGATCGAAAAATCGTCGGAAAATGTCGGCGATGATTTCGCCCGCGAAGCCCGCGCCATCCATTATGGCGAGGCGCCTGAGCGGGCCATCTACGGCGAGGCCCGCCCGGAAGAGGCCAAGCGCCTGATTGACGACGGCATCCCCGTCGCCCCCCTGCCCTGGTCCAGCCGCAAGACCAATTAGGGCGGTTTTGTCACGCACCAAAACCCACACCCCAAAACCAATGCCCCAAAACCCACGCCCCAAAAGGTTGCGGCAGTTTGATACAGCCGCCAAGACCCGATCCCCTTGCCCTTCGGCCAATTGCCGCATAGAAGCGCGACGTCTGTGATGTAAGCGCAATTCAAGGGAGCCCCAATGCCCCGTCTGGTAATGAAATTCGGCGGCACGTCAGTCGCGGACCTGGACCGTATCAAAAACGCGGCCCGGAAGGTTCAGCGCGAAGTTGACAACGGCTATGATGTGATCGTGATCGTGTCGGCAATGTCCGGCAAGACCAACGAACTGGTCGGCTGGGTCGACAAGGTCTCCCCACTTTATGACGCGCGCGAATATGATGCGGTCGTGTCCTCGGGTGAAAACGTCACTGCGGGCCTGATGGCGCTGACCTTGCAGGAAATGGGCGTACCGGCCCGCAGCTGGCAGGGCTGGCAGGTGCCGGTCAAGACGACCTCGGCACATGGCGCGGCCCGGATTGACGACATTCCGCCGGAAAACCTGGCTGCCAAATTCGCCGAAGGCATGAAAGTTGCGGTCGTGGCCGGATTTCAAGGCATTGCCGATGATGGCCGGATCACCACGCTGGGGCGCGGCGGGTCTGACACAACGGCCGTGGCCTTCGCCGCCGCGATGGAGGCCGAGCGTTGCGATATTTATACCGATGTCGACGGCGTCTACACCACTGACCCCCGGATCGAGGAAAAAGCCCGCAAGCTTGACCGGATATCTTACGAGGAAATGCTGGAACTCGCCTCGCTTGGGGCCAAGGTTCTGCAAACCCGGTCAGTTGAACTGGCGATGCGCTATATGGTGCGCCTTCGGGTGCTGTCCAGCTTTGAAGATGTGACTGAAAAATCCGGCACCCTGGTGTGCGACGAGGAGGAAATCTTGGAAAACAATGTTGTATCCGGTGTCGCCTATTCCCGCGACGAAGCGAAAATGACCCTGGTTTCGGTCGCTGACCGCCCCGGCATTGCCGCTGCGATCTTCATGCCGCTGGCCGATGCGGGCGTGAATGTCGACATGATCGTGCAGAACATCAGCGAAGAAGGCCGCACCGACATGACCTTTTCCTGCCCGACGGATCAGGTCAAACGGGCCGAAGCGGCACTTGAAAAGGCAAGAACCTCAGGCGAAATCAATTTCCGCGATCTGATCGCGGATACCGATGTTGCGAAAGTCTCGGTCGTGGGGATTGGCATGCGCAGCCATGCCGGTGTTGCCGCGCGGATGTTTGATGCCCTGGCCAAAGAGGGGGTCAACATCAAGGTCATCACAACCTCGGAAATCAAAGTTTCTGTGCTTGTGGACCGGAAATATATGGAATTGGCTGTTCAAGCCCTGCATGATGCTTTTGAGTTGGAAACAGCAGCCTAAGCACAGGGTATGAATAGGGGCCAATGGCCGAAACATCAGGATCACGATCCCGTAACCTGTTGAAACGCCTGCGTGATACGCTGGCGGTCGAGGGTGAGGGCCAGGAACGCCTGGACAAAATCACCCATCTGATCGCGGATTCGATGGGCGCTGAGGTTTGTTCGATCTACCTGCTGCGCGATCCCGAGACCCTGGAACTTTGCGCGACCGAAGGCCTGAACCAAGACTCGGTTCACCAGACGCGCCTGCGCATCGGTGAAGGTTTGGTCGGACGGGTCGCGCGTGAGGCCATCCCGATCAACACCCCCGACGCCACGCGTGAAAAGGGCTTTCGCTATATGCCCGAAACCGGGGAGGAGATCTTCTCGTCCTTCCTGGGCGTACCAATCCAACGGCTGGGTGAAATGCGCGGCGTGCTGGTGGTGCAGACCAAATCCGCGCGCGACTACAGCGAAGACGAGGTTTATGGCCTGGAAGTGGTGGCAATGGTCATCGCTGAAATGGCCGAGTTGGGGGTTTTTGTCGGCGAAGGCGCTGCCTTGTCGGCGCCGCATCAGCAATCGGTGATGTTCAAAGGCGCTGTCGCGCAGGAAGGCAATGCCGAAGGCCGCGTTGTCCTTCATGACCCGCAGATCGTCATCGCCAACCCGGTGGCCGATGATCCTGACACCGAAATGCAGCGCCTGACCGATGCGATGGACCGCCTGAAAGGTGATGTCGACGACATGCTGACCATGCATGCGGGCGGCACCACCAATGAGGAACACCGCCAGGTGCTGGAAGCCTACCGGATGTTTGCCAATTCCAAAGGCTGGCTGAAACGGATGGAGGCCGATATCAGATCGGGCCTGGCCGCAGAAGTTGCGGTTGAAAAGGAACAGTCTGCAACCCGGTCGCGTATGGCGCGGGTGCCGGATCCCTACCTTCGCGAACGCCTGCATGATCTGGATGATCTGTCCAACAAACTGCTGCGTCTATTGACTGGACAAGGCAGTGGGTCAGGCAGCGAAATGCCGGAAAATCCCATATTGGTCGCGCGCAATATCGGCCCCGGCGAGTTGCTGGAATATGGCACCAAGCTGAAAGGTATCGTGCTTGAGGAAGGCTCAGTCGGGTCGCACGCGACGATTGTTGCGCGGGCCTTGGCGATCCCGCTGGTTATCCACGCTGCCAAGATTACTCGCGAGGCGCTGAATGGCGACCCGATCCTCGTTGACGGCGATCAGGGCATCGCGCATCTGCGGCCGGGCGAAAGTGTCGCCACGGCGTTTCGCGAAAAAATGGCGATGCAGGAGGTCGCGCAGGAAAGATACCGCTCGATCCGTAACAAACCCGCCATCACCCAGGACGCGCAAACGATCAGCCTGATGATGAATGCCGGGCTGATGGCAGAACTTCCAAGCCTTGAATCGTCAGGCGCTGACGGGGTTGGACTGTTTCGCACCGAATTGCAGTTTCTGACCCGCCCGAAAGTCCCCGGACGGCGGGAGTTGGCAGAGCTTTATGGCCGCATTCTGACCGCGGCCAAGGGCAAACGGATCGTGTTTCGCACGCTTGATATCGGGTCAGACAAAGTGCTGCCCTATATGAAGCGCGAGGATGAGCCGAACCCGGCAATGGGCTGGCGCGCGATCCGGTTGGCGCTGGAAAAACCCGGCGTGATGCGGATGCAGTTGCAGGCCCTTTTGCGCGGCGCAGCCGGGCGCCCGCTGACGATCATGTTCCCCTTCATCGCCCAGTTTGACGAGTTCACGTCCGCAAGACAGGCCGTTTTTGACGAGATTGAGCGCGAGCGAGCCTTAGGTCACGACGTGCCGGAAGATGTGAAAATCGGTGCGATGCTGGAAACCCCGTCACTGGCCTTCGCCCCGGATCAGTTCTTTGAAATGGCTGACTTTATTTCCATTGGCGGCAATGATCTGAAGCAGTTTTTTTTCGCCGCTGACCGCGAGAACGAGCGGGTCCGCCGCCGCTATGACACCCTGAATGTCAGCTTTCTGACCTTCATCGAGCAGATCACGCGGCGCTGCGATGACCTCGGCACGCCGGTGTCGTTTTGCGGCGAAGACGCGGGCCGCCCGACCGAGGCCTTGTGCCTCGCGGCAATGGGATTGCGAACCTTGTCGATGCGCCCAGCCTCCATCGGGCCGGTCAAGCACTTGCTGCGCCGGGTCGACCTGTCTGAGGCCCGCGCGGTGATTGATATGGCCCGCACTTCAGGCGCGCAATCCGTCCGTCCGGCGGTGGAGCATTATCTGACCACGCTTTGATGCAAAACGCTTCAATGCCCGCGAAAATCGACCCGCCGTTCCAGCAACGCACCGGTCAGATAATCAACGAACATCCTGACCCGCCGTATCCGTCTGAGGTCGGCATGCAGCAGCACCCAAGTGGACCTTGTGGTGTCAATCGGGGTGCCGGGGACGCGCTGCAATTCGGGGAATTCCTGTTCGCACCATATGGGAAGCAAGCTCATCCCTGCACCCGCGCGCAGCATGTGCAAGTGCATTTCCGGATCCTGCACCATATGGCGCAACCTGGCGCGCGGAAAGGGCGAGGCTTCCATCCAGGCGCGCATTTCCGGCACATCGCCATAGCTGATCCAGGTCAGGTTTTCGCCCTTTGGCCCGGCTTTTGGCAAGGCCGCGTCGATGTAGTCGCGGCTGGCATAGACGCCCATCGACAGCGGGAATAATTTGCGCGCGACCACATCTTCGGTGATCTCTGCCGCGTGCCGGATTGAGACGTCGGTTTCCAGCTTGCCGATGCTTTCAACCTCATAGGTCAGGCGGATTTCCAGCTCAATCTCGGGATAAAGGGCGGCGAACCGCGCCAGCACCGGCGCTAGCAGAAAATGCCCGGTCATCGGATCAAGCGACACCCGGATCAACCCCGTTGCTTCACGATCCAGACCCTGCAAACCGCCACGCGCTTTCAAAAGAAGGCTTTCGGCCGCCTGCGCATCCGGCAACAGGACCTGACCCGCCGCCGTCAGCGACAGCCCAGCGCGGGAGCGGCGAAAAAGCTGCACGCCATAACTGGCCTCCAACGCTTCGATATGGCGTTTTACGGTGGCATGGGTGGCGTTCATATGCTCCGCTGCGGCGCGCAGACTGCCAAGCCGGGCCACCGCCAGAAAAAACGGCATTTGCGTCCAATCCATGCAGCATTTTCCCTGATGGTCAATATATTGACCATATAGGTGCGTTTCAGCAAGTTCAGCAATCTGTTTTTTAACCGTAAAAGCCGGTTATTGCAAATTCAAACCAGACGGAGACAGAAGATGAAAGCGGTCAGATATCAGAAATATGGCACCCCGAACGTGTTGGAAGTGAAAGACGTTCCCGTGCCCGGCGTCAAAATGGGTGAGGTCCGGGTGCGGGTGCATGCCGCGTCGGTAACAGCGGCGGACAGCATGATGCGCCAGGGAAATCCTTTTATCGGGCGGCTGTTTTTAGGGCTGTTGCGCCCAAAAACCCAATCCCTTGGCACCGGATTTGCCGGGATTGTCGACGCGGTGGGCCAAGGCGTCAGCAAGTTCAAGCCGGGCGATGCGGTTTTTGGCGAAACGATTTTTGGCCACGGCTCCAACGCCGAATTCACGGTGTTGCCGGAAACCGGATTGATCCTGTCAATGCCCGACGCGATCAGTTTTGAAGAGGCCGCCGTCATTTGCGACGGCGCGTTGACCGACCTCAACTTCCTGCGCGATCTGGCCAATATCAAGCCCGGCGACAACGTGCTGATCATCGGCGCATCAGGCAGCCTTGGCACAGCCGCGGTGCAAATGGCCACCTTGTTCGGGGCAAGCGTCACCGGCGTTTCAAGTGCCGCGAACGCCGATCTGGTAAAGTCGCTGGGGGCGGGCCGCGTGATAGATTATCGCCGGCGGGACTTCACCCAAATGGGCGAAACCTGGGACATCATTTATGACACGGTCGGGGCGCACAGCTTTCGGGCCTGCAAGAATTCCCTGACCCCCGATGGCGTCTACTTGTCGCCGGTCTTTGGCTTGGGGCATTTTCTGCAAATGGCCTGGACAGGCATGTTCAACGGCAAAAAAGCCAAGTTCTCCGCAACCGGTATGCGCCCGGGGGCCGAGCTTCGGGACATGCTTGCAGAGCTGCAACCGCTGTTCGCGGCGGGCAAAATGGTCAGCATCATCGACCGACGCTACCAGTTGCACCAGATCGCCGAGGCGCATCGCTATGTCGACAGCGGGCGCAAACGTGGCAATGTTGTCGTTCTGCCCTGAGGGGTTTTTGCCGAACTAGAAGGCGGCTATCACCACCAAGCCTGCAACATGTCACCCACCTGCCGCGTTTCAAATGATCGCAGCGGGTGGGTGCCGTTTTCAATGCAGTCCCCGGTTTCCAGATTAAACTTCCAGCTGTGTTTCGGGCAGGTCAGATGGTTGTCACAAATCGCCAGCTCGGGGATATTCGTCACCTGATGCGGGCAGGCGCTGTCGTAAACTTTAACCGCGTCACCCTTGCGCCAGACGAACACAGACCTTGGCGGCACTTTGTGGTAACTCGCCTGTCCGTCCGGGAATTGATCCAGCGGACCAAGATCGCGCCAGGCTGGGGTTGAGGTTAGCGCTTCGACCGCGAAATCATTGATATCCATCGCTAAAATGATATCCACGGCCCAGATGATCTTGGCGAGACCGAGCGTCGGAAAGGCCATTAACAGCGCGTCGATAATCTCGTTCGGGGTGCATCCGTTGCGCAAGGCACGGCTTAGATATTGCTTCAGCCCCTTCTCGGTCTGAACATCGACCTTGGTGATGACCGAGATCAGATCTCGGGTTTTCGGGTCAAGATGGGTGCCCGCGTTTTTTAGGAATTTGAAATAGGCGCCCATCGCCTCGGGCCGGGCTTCCAGCAAGTATTTCATCGCGCTGCTCATGGCAAAACCTTCGCAAATTGGGTTGGATTTGGGGATACCCTAAGCGGGGGTTTAGCGCTTGGCAACATGGCGTGGTTTGTTAGTGTGCGTGGTATTGCGGAAGCGGCGTAGCGATTGCGGATGGGGGACCGGTCGAACAGCTGGTTGGTCAATCAGTTGAGTGGTCAGTCAGTCGGTTAATCGACCAACCGATTGGTCACCTAACCGACCAGTCGACCAGTCGACTAGTTTTCTAGTCCAATCGAAATACCAGACGTAACCCTCTGTAATAAAGCGATCTTCCATCCGCAAGCCCGCCGCCCGATCCACCGCAATCCGCCCCAAGCCCCGAACTTCACGCCTCCGATGCCGCAGCAACCTCGTACTTGCGCACCATGCCACGAACCCCAGTCAACCCTCCGTCAACCAGTTCCATCGCCAGCAACCGATCCGGATTTGTTGGGGGTGGAAACTCAAACCCTGCTGCGCGTTTGAAGCCAAACCGCCGGTAGTAAGGCTCATCCCCCACCAATAGCACCCGCGTCCAGCCAGCCTGACGCGCGCGCTCAAGGCTTTCCCAGATCAGTGAGGCGCCAAGCCCTTCGCCCTGATGCGTTGGATGAACGGCCACCGGTCCCAACAGCAAAGCGCTATACCCGGTCTCACCGATCAGAACCGGCCAATAGCGGATCGCCCCGGCAATGCCATCGGTTGCATCGCGGGCCACCAGCGACAAATCCGCAATCCGGTCGACACCTTCACGCAACCTGTAGGACGACAACGCCTCGCGGCCCGGCGCAAATGCCAGGTCAAACAGGTACTCGACCTCATATAAATCCTCCGGCTTTTCCGGAGCCAGGCGAAACATCCGTTCAACATATCCGCGTCTGAGGCCTTGTCACTGCAGGGCCGTTGATTGCTCTGGAAATTTCCCTATCACGCAGGTAGCAATGGGGCAAACAAGAGTTAAGGAAAACCAGATGTTCTATCGCCCTGAGGACGGTCACGGCCTGCCGCATAATCCTTTCAAAGCCATCATCGCCCCAAGACCCATCGGCTGGATCTCAACCGTCGACAAGCAGGGTCGGGCCAATCTGGCACCCTATTCGTTTTTCAACGGCGTGTCGGATGACCCGCCAATGGTGATGTTCAGCGCCACTGGCAACAAAGAAACCCGCGATGACCCCAAGGATTCCATCGCCAATATCCGCGATACCGGGCAATTTGTGGTTAATATCGTCTCCGAGGCCCTTAAGGACGCAATGAACACCAGCAGCGGCCTTTATGACCGGGGCGATGACGAGTTTCAGCATGCAGGCCTTGAAAAGGCCGAGGGCCAGACTGTCGGCGTGCCTTTCGTCAAATCCGCCCCGGCGGCGCTGGAATGTGAGCTTTGGCAGGAAATCGACCTCCCCGGCACGGCCGTCATGATGATCGGCAAGGTCAAAGGCATTCACCTGAATGACGCCTTCCTGCGCGACGGGATATTTGACGTGTCGCTGTTCCGGCCCTTGGCGCGGCTTGGCTATCGCGATTATATGGTCGTAGACAGCTTGTTTACCCTCAACCGGCCCTATCAAAGCTGAAAGGTCACGCGAATGGAAACCATGATCGGCGTCATCGGCGGCAGCGGTGTTTATGACATTGAAGGTCTGGAAAATCCGCAATGGCGGCGGGTTGCAACGCCCTGGGGCGATGCTTCGGACGAGATCCTGTTTGGCGGGCTTGACGGCGTCAAAATGGCGTTTTTGCCCCGGCATGGACGGGGGCATGTGCAATCGCCAAGCTCTATCAACTATCGCGCCAATATCGACGCGCTGAAACGCGCAGGCGTGACCGATGTGATCTCGGTCT
>CAYXXQ010000135.1:0-8655 GCA_964469075.1 uncultured Rhodobacter sp. | reverse complement strand
TTCAAACATCGCCCCACGCGCCAAAACAGGGGCTTCATGAATAATTGCGGTTAACGGCATTGCCGATCAAATTGGCGATCACCCGATCCAGCGACACCCGGTCCAGCGTGATAATCGCGGGCAGGCTGGGCGAGGTATCGACCCGAAACTCGATCCCTTTGCCGCGGGCAATGTCGCCCCAACGTTTGCGGATGTCGGTCACAAATTCGCGCAAGTTCACATTGCTGGCCTGGGTCACACCCTGCCCGTCTGCATCTGGCCCGTCGATCTGGGATTTGTCCAACAGCCTCACGAGCGCTTGCCCGGCAACTGCGATGCGGTCAAAATGCTCGCGTGTTTCGATGTCCAGTCGCGTCGGATCAATCAGGCTGACGCCGCCGACAATGTCAGACAACGCGCTGCGCAGGTCGTGCGACAGCAGGGAAAACCGGTTCTGCGAAGTTTGCGTTGTCCGGTCAGAAATCGGATCGTCTGGTTTTTCCGGGGTCATGGCCGGCACCTGTTGCTATGCGACATTAAATCCTGTCATCTTACCTTAAGTTGTATTTCCATTGCTTTGATACCGCGAATCTTTTGTTTCGGCAAGTTTTGTTCCGCCAGAGGCCAAATTCATGAACCAGGCATCGCGGATGGTTTTGATATCAATCGGCACCTCGACCGTATCATCAAACGCATCGGGGTTTTGCGGCCGACCCAGCGCCACCAAAATCGCTTGGGGCGCAAAGGCGCGCTGTTGTTGCACCAGTGCCGCCTCCCGGTCGCCGCCAGCTTCGATGATCACCACATGCGGTGGAGTGGTCTGGCCCGGCTCATCAAACTTGATGCGGCAACCGCGCATGGCCGCTTTGCAAATCGCTTCCAGCGCCGCTGACTGACAACAAACCCGGATCACCGTCAGATCGACGATCATTTCCCTGGCGGGTACTGATACCTCAACCGCGATGCGGTTGCCACCGGGATTTGCCAGCCGCGTTGTGCCGCCCATGCGGTTGATCAGGCCGCGCGACACCATCGGGCCAAGTGCTTCGGTGGCAAAAGATTCTGTCGCTCGGATTTCGTTGCCCATGATCAAATCCGGGGCCCATTCGCCGCCTTCCTGGCTGTAATCAAACGAGATCGCGGCAACCAGTTCCTCTGCCCGATAGTCCAGCGCCAGCACGATATTGCGCGTGCCGGCAGTTTCCAGAACATAGGTTGCCAAATGGTTCAGGGCTTGGCGCAAACGGGCGAAATCGCCGGTGACGCGTCCAGGGCAATTAGCGGCGACTGTGGTGGTAAACTCAATCCCTTCACGGGTCGCGATGGGTCTGAACATTTCCTGAACCGCCAGGGCAAGATTGCGCGGTTCAAACGGCTTGCAGTCCAGATCCAGCTTGCCATCCTGAAGGGCAGAGAAATCAAGAATATCGCCCAGCAAGCCGATCATTTGCCGGCCCGATCTTTCGGCCTGGGCCAACAGCCGGACTTGCTGGGTGCTAAGCCCTTGCTGGCGTACCAGTGCCAAAAGGCCAAGCACGCCGTTCATCGGTGTGCGCAATTCATGGCTCATCATCGCCAGGAACTCAGACTTGGCTTCATTGGTGCGGTTGGCGATTTTCAGCAACGCGACGTTCTGATCGGACAGCACGCGTAAGCGGCTGGTTTCACGGGCGAAAACATAGATCATCAGCATGCTGGCAAGAACCGCGATCGCACTGATGATACTCAGCGCGTTGGAACTGCGCGACAGATCCTCGCGCAAGCCAGCGCTGATGGTTTCTTCGCCATGCAGGACGGACCGGCTTAGCCGTCGCAGATCCGCTTCAAACGCCCCAAGCGCCCTTTGAATGTTCACCACCGCAGCGCGATCCGCCGCGTTCAGCCCGACGACCTGGGGTTCCAGCTGTTTGATCTGGGCAAACAGGCGTGAAATCGTTTGCGCGCTGGTGTCATAAACCGCCAGACGCGTGCCCACGGTGCCCTGATCAAAAACCGACAGGCGACTCCACAAGATATCAAACCGGTCATTGACCATTCTTGGTGTGGATTGAGTGTCTGCGGCGCGAAACTCAGTCAGGCTGCGTTGCAGCCGCATCAGTTCTATTTCAACTTGTACCGTTGACCACAGAAGGTTTTCCCGCCCGGCATCGCGCATCCGGTCTATATCGCGCCGAACGACGAAAAAGCCGATCCCGGCAACCGCAATCGTGATAATGACAATTGCAAATCCGATCAGTCGGGTGACGGGAAAGCGTGTTTTCACTTATACTCCAACTTAACCACCTGCCAGATCAGGCGGCTGTTATAAACCGGGTCGCGCAGTTCTTCATGATCACTCATCGGGTAGATCATCCAGATCGGGCCTTTGTCGCGCTTGGAAAGTGGAACCCCGTCCATGCTTAACGCCAGGATCGCGTCATAAGTCTGAAACTCTTCCGCGTCGATTTCGACCTGATAGTCATTGGCCGCCGTCAGGCGTACCATTGTGACATCAACCGCTTTGCACAGCGTCAAAATATCGCGCAGAAGCGGTCCGCGAAACACCCGTTCGCCATCAACAAACTCGTTGGATGTGGTGATTTCCACTTCCCCGACTTCAATCAATTGTTCAAGCGTTAAGGACTTGGTTGTCTGGTCGACCAGCGACACCGCTGTTAAAACGGTCTGGGCGGTCAGGGCGCTGCCAATACTCGCAGCATAAACGAAAGCAATAGTACAAATGAGTCGCCGTATCATTACGAGCCCCCTTTGTGATTTCATCTCAAGGTAGTCTTAGCACCTAAGCAAATACAATGGTTATTTAGTTAACGTTCCGGCAACAGAAGCGCGAAATGCCTCAGTTGCCGGCTGTTTTTGTGCCCAATTTGCGATTTATCCCGGATATCCCAAATCGGCCAGGGCTTTGGTGATTTCATCAAGGATCGCAGGATCATCAATCGTGGCGGGCATTTTGTAATCTTTGCCATCGGCGATATTAACCATCGTCGCCCGCAATATCTTGCCCGAACGGGTTTTCGGCAGCCGATCCACCACAACGGCGGTCTTGAACGCCGCCACCGGGCCGATCTTTTCGCGCACCAGACGCACACATTCGGCAACCACCTCGTCAGGGTCGCGCCCGGCACCATCGTTCAGGCACAAAAGGCCCAGCGGCATCTGGCCCTTCAGCGCATCACTCACCCCGATCACGGCGCATTCGGCAACATCCGGGTGACTTGCCAACACCTCTTCCATCGCGCCGGTCGACAGGCGATGGCCTGCAACATTGATCACGTCATCGGTGCGCGCCATGATGTAAAGATAGCCGTCTTCATCGACATATCCGGCATCCCCGGTTTCATAATACCCGTCAAACGTCGACAGATAGGACTTCCGGTAGCGGTCATCGGCCTTCCACAGGGTCGGCAATGTCCCAGGCGGCAGCGGCAATTTCACCGCGATAGCGCCCAGTTCCCCGGTTGGCATCGGCTGCCCGCTTTCATCGAGTATCTGCACGTCATAGCCCGGCATCGCCACCGAAGGGCTGCCGACCTTGACCGGCAAATGCTCAATCCCCATCGGATTGGCGGCAATCGCCCAGCCGGTTTCAGTTTGCCACCAGTGATCAATCACCGGCACGCCAAGCTGTTTTTCGGCCCAATAGATCGTGTCAGGATCAGCACGTTCGCCCGCCAAAAACAGGGTTTTCATGCAAGAAAGGTCGTATTTCTTCAGAAACTCGCCATTCGGGTCGACGCGTTTGATCGCCCGAAACGCCGTCGGCGCGGTAAATAGCGCCTTCACGCCGTGATCCTGAATAACCCGCCAGAACGTACCAGCGTCAGGGGTGCCGACCGGCTTGCCCTCAAACACGATGGTGGTGGAGCCCTGGATCAGCGGCGCGTAGCAAATATAGGAATGCCCAACCACCCAGCCAACATCCGAGGCCGCCCAGAACACCTCGCCGGGATTGATGTCATAGACGTTTTTCATCGTCCACTGCAGCGCCACCAGATGCCCGGCATTGGGGCGGATCACGCCTTTGGGCTGGCCGGTGGTGCCGGAGGTATAAAGTACATAGAGCGGGTCATTGCCCTTGACCGGCACGCAATCTGCCAAAGGCGCATCGGCAACAAAAGCGGCCCAGTCAAAATCGCGACCCTCAATCAGATCGCCAACGGCCTGGTCACGCTGGAAAACCACGCAAAATTCCGGCTTGTGACGCGCCATTTCAATCGCGCCATCCAGTAGCGGTTTATAAGCGACGACGCGGCCCGGCTCAATCCCGCAGGATCCGGCGATGATGGCTTTGGGTGTGGCGTCGTCAATCCGGGTCGCCAGCTCATTGGCGGCAAATCCGCCGAACACCACGGAATGGATCGCGCCAATGCGCGCACAGGCCAGCATTGCGACCATCGCCTCGGTCACCATCGGCATATAGATGATCACCCGGTCGCCTTTGGCCACGCCTTTGGCCTGCAAAGCCCCGCCCAGCCGCGCCACCTGATCCAGCAATTCAGCATAGGTGGTTTTGGACTGAGTACCGGTGATCGGGCTGTCATAAATGATCGCCACCCGGTCGCCATTACCGGCCACAACATGCCGGTCGACCGCGTTATAGCAGGTGTTGACCTCAGCATCGCTGAACCACTCGTAAAGCGGTGCGTTTTCGGCAAACAATGCCTTGCTGGGCTTTTTGATCCAGTCAATCGCCTCGGCGGCCTGCATCCAGAAACCCTCCGGGTCGGCCTTCCAGCCCTCGTAAACTTCCCGGTATCCCATCACATATCTCCTTTGTTTATCCGTAATGCTGTACCGGCGTCCCCGCCAGGGCCGCGATATTCAGCAAGCCCCGCGCCGTAATAGAAGGCGTCACGATATGCGCCTTGTTTCCCATCCCCATCAGGATTGGCCCTACTTCAAGCCCACCGGCGGAAATCTTCAAGACGTTGCGCACCGCACTTGCCGTATCGGTGCTGGAAAACACCAGCACATTGGCCGCACCCTGCATCCGTGCATGCGGAAAAATCCGCGCTCGCAATTCCGGGTCCAGCGCGCTGTCGGTGTGCATTTCGCCCTCATAGGCGAAATCGAGTTTCTGTGCGTCCAGTATTTCCATCGCCGCGCGCATCCTGATCCCGCTGCCGGTATTCAGATTGCCAAATTGTGAGTGCGAGCACAGCGCGACATTTGGCTCTATCCCAAAGCGGCGCACATGCCGGGCGGCGGCAATAACGTTCTCGGCGATCTGTTCCGGCGTCGGCACCGCGTTAATCTGGGTGTCGGCCACAAAAATCGGGCCGTTTTCCTGGATCATCAGGCTAAGCGCGCCAATCGCGTGCTGGTTTTTTCCAGCCAATACCTGACAAACATAATTCAAATGCCAGGAATATTGCCCGAACGTGCCGCAGATCATGCTGTCAGCATCGCCACGCGCCACCGCGACAGCGGCAATCGCCGTGGTGTTCGTGCGCATGATCGCCTTGGCCAGATCCGGCGTTACGCCGCGGCGTTCCATCAGGCCGTGATAGGTTTCCCAATAGCTGCGAAACCGGGCATCCTGTTCGGGGTTAACCAGTTCAAAATCCTGACCGATGCGGATTTTCAAACCACAGCGTTCCAGCCGCTGTTCCACCACATCCGGGCGGCCGATCAGGATCGGGCGATCAACCGTTTCCTCAATCATTGCATTGGCCGCGCGCAGGACGCGATCATCCTCGCCCTCGGCGAAAATGATTTTGCGTTGGGATGATCTGGCGGCCTCAAACACCGGTCGCATGATCAAGGCCGATTTGAAGACCGAACCGTCAAGCGCCTGTTTATAAGCCTTCAGATCAGCAATCGGACGCGTCGCCACCCCGGTTTCCATTGCCGCCTTGGCAACCGCCCCGGCAACGATGCCGATCAGACGCGGATCAAACGGTTTGGGGATCAGGTAATCGGCACCAAAGCTCATCTGTTCGCCCTGATAGGCAGCGGCGGCTTCGGCACTGGTGGTGGCACGGGCCAGTTCGGCAATGCCCTCAATACAGGCGATCTGCATTTCGTCGTTAATCTCGGTCGCACCAACATCCAGCGCGCCGCGAAAGATGAAAGGAAAGCACAGCACGTTGTTGACCTGATTGGGAAAATCCGAGCGCCCAGTGGCGATGATCGCCTCGGGCCGGACCGCTTTCACCTGATCTGGCAGGATCTCCGGCGTCGGATTGGCCAGCGCAAACACAATCGGCTTTTCAGCCATCTTCACCACATGTTCAGGCTTCAACACCCCGGGGCCAGACAGGCCCAGAAACAGGTCAGCCCCATCGATTACCTGATCCAGGCTACGCAGATCGCTGGTCTGCGCATAATCGGCTTTTTGCGGCGTCATCTCGTCCGTTCGGCCCTGATAAACCAGCCCGGCAATATCACACAGCCAGACATTTTCACGCCGCACGCCAAGTTTCAGCAGCATGTTCAGGCAAGCAATCCCCGCCGCCCCGCCGCCCGTGGACACAACCTTGATCTCACTGAATTCTTTACCAGCAATCCGCAAAGCGTTGACTGCCGCCGCACCAACGACAATCGCCGTGCCGTGCTGATCGTCGTGAAAAACCGGGATATTCATCCGTTCCCGGCAGAGTTTTTCAACGATAAAGCAATCCGGTGCTTTGATATCCTCAAGATTGATCGCGCCGAAACTGGGTTCCAGCGCGGTCACAATATCGGCCAGTTTTTCGGGATCACTTTCGTTCAGCTCAATATCAAAACAGTCGATATTGGCGAATTTCTTGAACAGAACCGCCTTGCCTTCCATCACTGGTTTGCTGGCCA
Source organism: uncultured Rhodobacter sp. (assembly GCA_964469075.1). GTDB lineage: Bacteria > Pseudomonadota > Alphaproteobacteria > Rhodobacterales > Rhodobacteraceae > UBA5972. The sequence continues at coordinate 1,884 of CAYXXQ010000135.1, read as the reverse complement.
AAGCGCCGATATTGCCCAGCCCCAAGACGGCCGAGCCATTGGTCACAACCGCCACCAGATTGCCGCGCGCCGTGTATTTCGAGGCAGTCGACGGATCAGCCTTAATCTCAAGACAGGCCTCAGCCACGCCGGGCGAATAGGCCCGCGCCAGGTCGCGGCCGTTGGCCAAAGGTTTTGTCGCGCGGATCTCCAGTTTTCCAGGTTTGGGAAATTCGTGATAATCCAGCGCCGCCTGGCGCAGATTGTCCGTTGGCCGTTCCGTCATCGTCCTGTCCTTTCCGTCAAGGGGTCTGACGTGTCTAGACCCGCCCTGGCGATCACAACAGCGCAATCTTCTTGAAAATCCTTCGCACCCGCGTTGAAAATCGGGCGGCCGACTTCCCCCGGTTTGGCCAAAAGCAGTATCCCCGCATCACCGCGCTGCCCGGCCTGGATGCAATCGGCGGCCTGGCTGGCAGCGCCGCATGGGTATTCGGCCAAAAGGATCACCCCTAACCCCGCGCCTTGCGGATCAGATCAAGGATGTTTTTCGCGGCTTCCGGGATATTCGTACCTGGGCCGAAAATCGCTTTTACCCCCGCGTTTTTCAGGAAATCGTAATCCTGTTGCGGGATAACCCCGCCACAGATCACCAGAATTTCACCGGCCCCCGCCGCCTCTAACGCTTCGATTAGCTTGGGTGCCAGGGTCTTGTGGCCCGCCGCTTGCGAACTGATGCCAACAACATGCACATCGTTGTCAATCGCGTCCTGCGCTGCCTCTTCCGGGGTCTGGAACAAGGGGCCGACATCAACGTCAAAGCCGATATCGGCAAAGGCGGTCGCGATCACCTTGGCGCCGCGATCATGGCCGTCCTGGCCCATCTTGACGACAAGCATCCTGGGTCTGCGGCCTTCTTCTTCGGCAAAGGCCTCGACATCTTTCTGGATCGCGGCGAAGCCTTCGTCGCCCTCATAGGCCGCGCCATAGACGCCTGCCAGCGTTTTCACCTCGGCGCGGTGCCGGCCAAATGCTTTCTCCATTGCGTCCGAAATCTCCCCGACTGTGGCGCGCGCCCTTGCAGCTGTGATCGCCAATTCCAACAGGTTGCCCTGGCCTGAGGCCGCGCCCTGTTCCAACGCGACCAATGCCGATGCGCAAGCCGCCGCATCCCGGCTGCTGCGGATGCTTTCAAGCCGCGCCACCTGGCTGTCACGCACGGCGCTATTGTCGATCTCGCGCACCTCGATCACCGGTTCCTTTTCCAGCCGGTATTTGTTGACACCGACAACAACCTCGTCACCACGATCAACTGCAGCCTGACGTTTGGCGGCAGCTTCTTCGATCCTGAGCTTAGGCATACCGCTGGCCACGGCTTTGGTCATGCCACCTATCTCGTCCACCTCTTCGATCAGCGCCCAGGCCGCATCGGCCAGATCGCTGGTCAGCTTTTCAACGTAGTAAGAGCCCGCCAGTGGGTCGACCACCTTCGTAACCCCGGTTTCGTTTTGCAGGATCAATTGCGTGTTGCGCGCCAGCCGCGCCGAAGCCTCGGTCGGCAGAGCAATCGCTTCGTCAAAACTGTTAGTGTGCAGGCTTTGGGTGCCTCCCAAAACCGCGCTCATCGCTTCATAGGCGGTGCGCACGACGTTGTTGTAAGGGTCTTGCTCCTGCAAGCTAACGCCCGAGGTCTGGCAATGGGTGCGCAACATGCTGCTTTGCGGTTTCTTTGGATTAAACTCCGCCATGATCCGTGACCACAGCAGCCTTGCGGCCCGCAACTTGGCGATTTCCATGAAGAAATTCGTGCCGATCGCAAAAAAGAACGACAAGCGCCCGGCAAAGGCATCGACATCCATACCGCGCGCAATCGCGGCTTTCACATATTCGCGGCCATCAGCCAGG
>CAYXXQ010000134.1:0-8702 GCA_964469075.1 uncultured Rhodobacter sp. | reverse complement strand
GCGTATGAGTCCACTTTTACCCCTCCTTGGATTGATCTGGCGCTATTGTCGCACCCTGTGGTTGGGCATGATGGCAAAGCACTGTGTTCTAAAGCGCAAGTGCCGCAATACCGTTGAAATGTCGCGTACGTTTTGACGTTTAAAGTTAACAGGGAGAAATTACATGAATTTCAAGAAAATCGGACTGACAACCGCAGCTGGTCTGACCGCGCTTATGGCGTTTGGGTCGTCGATGGCACAAGCGGCTGAAGAGATCACCGTTGCTTATTTCCTCGAATGGCCGATGCCGTTTGAGTACGCCAAGCAAATGGGCACCTACGACAAAGAACTGGGTGTTAAAGTCAACTGGGTCAGTTTTGAAAGCGGCGTGAAAATGTCTGCCGCTATGGCCTCAGGCGATGTTCACCTGTCGGTTTCCCAGGGCTTGCCACCTTTCGTGGTTGCAACCTCTGCCGGTCAGGATCTTCAGATCCTCGACGTTGCCGTGTCTTATGCAGACAATGACAACTGCGTTGTGCGGTCTGAACTTGAGATCGACAAAACCAATGCAAGCGAACTGGCTGGCAAGAAAGTTGCCGTTCCCCTCGGCACTGCGGCACATTACGGCTTCCTGAAGCAGATGAGCCATTTTGGTGTTGATGTCGCGTCGATGGATGTCGTTGACATGGACCCGCCCGACGGTGCCGCGGCTATCGCACAGGGTGCCGTGGACATGTTCTGTGGCTGGGGTGGATCCCTGCGTCGCGCGCTTGAGCATGGCAACGTGCTGATCACAGGTGACGAGAAAACCGAACTTGGCATTCTGGTGTTTGATGTAACTTCCGGCCCATCCGGCTGGATTGCTGAAAATGGCGATATGGTTGCCAAATTTCTGAAAGTCACCGCAGACGCCAACGCAATGTGGGCAGATGAGGCGAACCGCGCTGAAATGCTGCCGCTTATCGCGAAAGACGCCGGCATGGACGAAGATGCAACCGCGTCGACAATGTCGACCTTTACCTTCCCATCTGTCAGCGATCAGCTTGGCGCAGGCTGGCTGGCCGGCAACGCTCAGACCTTCATGAAAGGCGTCGCAGACGTCTTTGTGCAGGCAGGCAGCATTGATGGGGCACTTGACAGCTATGACAGCGCTGTCAACACAGGTCCGCTGAAAGCAGCAGGCGGAATGTAATCACGCACTCAGGGGCGGTCCGGGCGCAATCCCGGACCGCCCTTTTTGTTTTTGGATAATTGGGGGGAAGCATGTCCGGCTTGATTTTAGACAATATTTCGATGCGCTTTGATCTGCCAAACGGCAGTTCGGTGCAGGCGCTGCAAAATGTTTCGCTTGATATCAAAGAGGGCGAATTGCTTAGCGTGCTTGGCCCCTCAGGCTGCGGCAAGACCACGCTACTGAATATCGTTGCGGGGTTTCTGGCCCCAACCGAGGGCAAAGTTGAGCTTGGCGGCACCCGGGTCACAGGCCCGGCGCAGGAACGCGGCATGGTCTTTCAGCAAGGCGCGTTGTTTGAGTGGATGAGCGTGCGCGAAAATGTCTCGTTCGGCCCGCGCATGAACGGTGTCCCCAAGGCCGAAATGAACCAGACGGTTGATCATCTACTTGATGTTGTTGGTCTTCAGGATTTCATGGACAAAGCAATCTACGAGCTGTCCGGCGGCATGCAACAGCGCGTGGCCCTGGCCCGTTGCCTGGCGAATGACCCCGAGGTTATCCTGATGGACGAACCCCTTGGCGCGCTTGACGCGCTGACCCGCGAAAAGATGCAGGGATTGGTTCTGAAGCTTTGGAAAGAGACCGGCAAAACGATCATCCTGATCACGCATTCGGTTGAGGAGGCGTTACTGCTGGGCGAACGCCTGATCGTGATGGCCCCCCGTCCGGGGCGCATTCACAAAGAATACAACCTGCCATTTGCCGAAATGGGCGTGGGTGCTGATCTGCGTGCGGTGAAAAAGCACAAGGATTACAACAACACACGTGAGGAAATCCTGACAATGATCTGGGATATGGAAGAGGAAATTATGGGCAGAACGGAGGCCTCACAATGACCGGTATCATCATCCTTCTGGTCTATGTGGCCATATTCATCGGCGCGTTTCTGATCGTGAAAAAACTGGTGCACAACGCCAGCCATGATTTCACGTCCCTAAAAACCGTGACCTTCGGCGATGAAAGTGCAGTGTCGCCAAATCGGACCGCCTCGGTGGTGTCGATTATCACACTATTCCTGATCTGGGGCGCGTTCACCGGCTCAAACTGGCTGCCGTGGTTCTTGCACGCGCCAGCGCCGTTTGTTGGCGAAACCTCTTTTGTCTACACGCTGGAAAATGCGGCGGGCGAACAGGACGATGCGACCGTCACCGTGCGGGTGTTTGAATTCGGAGAAAAGGCCGAGAAATTCGATGTTGAACCGGGCGACGGTTTTGCCAAGAACGATGCGGTTGCGATGACGGCTTCGCGCTCGACCACCATCATTTTTGACACCAACGACGAGACCAGTCGCAAAGACGGCGCAAAAGTCGTTGCAATTGATGGCACCCCGATTGGGCCGGGAAATCCAGCGCAGGTTAAGGCGGGTCGCGTCGCGTTCACCGACAAAGGTGCCCTGACATTTAAGCCACCGTCGGGCTTGCAGATGGAGCCGATCTGGCTACCGGCACCCGAATCCGTTTTGAAACGCCTGATTGGTATTGCCAAAGATGGATACCGCGACAGCACATTGGCCGAGCATCTGGGCTTTTCCTTGTTCCGCGTCATCGTCGGTTTTGCTCTGGGCTCACTTGTGGGCATTCCCCTTGGCTATGCGATGGGCCTCAGCAACTGGTTCCGTGGCTGGTTTGACCCGATTGTCGAATTCATGCGCCCGGTGCCACCCCTGGCTTTGATCCCATTGGTGATTATCTGGGCCGGGATCGGTGAAACCGGCAAAATCATCCTGTTGTTCCTGGCCGCCCTTTGGATCATGACGATTGCAGCGCGCGCCGGGGTGGCGGGTGTGAATATCACCAAAATCCACGCCGCCTATTCGCTTGGGGCGTCAAAACGCCAGATCATGCAACATGTGATCGTGCCGAATTCCTTACCGGAAATATTCACCGGCGCGCGTGTGGCGATGGGGGTTTGTTGGGGCACGGTTGTGGCCGCCGAACTTGTGGCCGCGGAAAAAGGGGCGGGCATGATGATCATGGTCGCGTCGAAATTCCAGTTGACCGATATCGTGCTTATGGGGATTATCCTGATCGGTATCATCGGCTATGGCATCGACATCCTGATGCGGCAGGCTGAAAAATGGCTGATCCCGTGGAAGGGTCGCGCCTGATTTCCAATTGAGTCAAATATCCTCGCCGAAGGCACACCGCGCGCCGCGCGGGGATATTTTCATCAATTGGAAACCTTTCGTCGGCACTTTAGGCGCACGGTACAGGCGGGGACGCCGATGACCGTTCAAGTGGAAGTCGCACCTCGTCCCTTTGGGGGCGGGGTGTTTTCGTTAGGTGGCTTGGTACACAATTGCATACAGAAACACTTGCGACTCTGATAAAGGGGCAGTATGACTGCGCCAACAGCATTTTTTTGGCAAAAGGATACGCGCGATGACCATTATCGTCGGACAGGATTCCAGCAAGACCCGTAAGACCCTCACCGCAGGTTCGCAGTCGGTTGATTATTATTCAATTCCTGCGGCTCAGGCCGCCGGGCTTGGCGATTTTTCCCGCCTGCCAGCCGCCCTGAAGGTCGTTTTGGAAAACATGCTGCGGTTTGAAGATGGCAAGACCGTTTCGGTTGACGACATCAAGGCGTTCGCCGAATGGGGCGCCAATGGCGGCAAAAACCCACGTGAAATCGCCTATCGCCCTGCGCGGGTGCTGATGCAGGATTTCACTGGTGTTCCGGCCGTGGTTGACCTCGCTGCGATGCGCGACGGGATCGTTGGCCTTGGCGGCGACGCTGAAAAAATCAACCCGCTGAACCCGGTGGATCTGGTCATCGACCACAGCGTGATGATTGACGAGTTCGGAAATCCACGCGCCTTTCAGATGAACGTTGACCGCGAGTATGAGCGGAATATGGAGCGCTATCAGTTCCTGAAATGGGGCCAGGGCGCGTTCAACAATTTCCGCGTGGTGCCGCCGGGAACCGGGATTTGCCATCAGGTTAACCTCGAATATCTGTCCCAGACCGTCTGGACCGACACAGACCAGAATGGTCAGGACGTCGCTTATCCTGATACGCTGGTTGGCACCGACAGCCACACCACGATGGTTAACGGTCTTGCGGTGCTGGGCTGGGGTGTTGGCGGCATTGAGGCCGAGGCGGCGATGCTGGGGCAGCCGATCTCGATGCTGATCCCTGAGGTTATCGGTTTTGAGCTGACCGGCGAAATGATGGAGGGCACCACCGGCACCGATCTGGTGCTGAAGGTTGTCCAATTGCTGCGCGAAAAGGGTGTGGTTAGTAAGTTTGTCGAATTTTACGGCGAGGGTCTGAACCATCTGCCGCTGGCGGATAGGGCGACGATTGCCAATATGGCACCTGAATACGGCGCGACCTGTGGCTTTTTCCCGATCGACGGCGAGACCCTGCGCTATTTGCGCACCACAGGCCGGGACGAGGACCGGATTGCGCTGGTCGAAGCCTATGCCAGGGAAAATGGCTTTTGGCGCGGTGACGATTATGCGCCGATCTATACCGACACACTGCATCTGGATATGGGCACGATTGTGCCGGCGATTTCCGGGCCGAAACGGCCACAGGATTATGTGGCGCTGACCAATGCCAAGACGGCGTTTACCCGTGAGATGGCGGAAACGTTCAAGCGCCCGATGGGCAAAGAAGTTGCCGTTGCCGGCGAAGATTACACGATGGAAAGCGGCAAGGTTGTGATCGCCTCGATCACGTCCTGCACCAACACCTCGAACCCTTATGTGATGATCGGGGCCGGGTTGGTGGCGCGCAAGGCCGCTGCTTTGGGGCTGAACCGCAAGCCCTGGGTGAAAACCTCGTTGGCGCCGGGGTCGCAGGTTGTGTCGGCTTATCTTGAGGCCGCTGGCCTGCAGGAAGACCTTGATAAGATTGGCTTTAACCTGGTTGGTTATGGCTGCACCACCTGTATCGGCAATTCCGGCCCGATCCAGAAGGAACTGTCGGACGCGATTGCCGAGGGCGATCTGGTTGCCACCAGTGTGCTGTCGGGCAACCGCAATTTTGAAGGCCGGATCAGCCCGGATGTGCGCGCCAACTATCTGGCCAGCCCGCCTTTGGTGGTGGCTTATGCGCTGGCAGGGACGCTGGATATCGACCTGACGACCGAGGCCTTGGGCCAGGACAAGGCTGGCAAGGATGTTTTCCTGAAAGACATCTGGCCGAGCACCCGCGAGATTGCCGATCTGGTTCAGGCGACCGTGACGCGTGAGGCGTTCATGTCGAAATATGCCGATGTGTTCAAAGGCGACGACAAATGGCAGGGGGTCCAGACCACCGACAGCCTGACCTATGACTGGCCGCCGACCAGCACTTATGTGCAGAACCCGCCTTATTTTCAGGGCATGTCGGCCGAGGCCGGGGTGATCAGCGATGTCACCGACGCCAAGGTTCTGGCGATCCTTGGGGATATGGTGACGACGGATCATATCTCACCCGCCGGGTCGTTTGCCGACAGCTCGCCTGCCGGGAAATATCTGATCGACCATCAGGTGCCGGTGCGGGAGTTCAACTCGTACGGCAGCCGTCGCGGCAATCACGAGGTGATGATGCGCGGCACGTTTGCCAATATCCGCATCAAGAACGAGATGCTGGATGGGGTCGAGGGCGGTTATACCCTTGGGCCGGATGGGGCACAAACCTCGATCTTTGACGCGGCGATGGCGCATCAGGCGGCGGGCACGCCGCTGGTGGTGTTTGGTGGTGAGCAGTATGGTGCGGGGTCGAGCCGCGACTGGGCGGCCAAGGGCACGGCGCTGCTGGGCGTCAAAGCGGTGATCGCCGAAAGTTTTGAGCGTATCCACCGCAGCAATCTGGTCGGCATGGGCGTGATCCCGTTTGAGTTCACCGCCGGTGACAGCCGCAAATCGCTGGGGCTGAAGGGGGATGAGACGGTGTCTATCGCCGGGCTGGCGGGGGATTTGAAACCGCTGAGCGAGGTGCCCTGTACGATCACCTATGGCGATGGCACGGTGAAAGAGATTTCGCTGAAATGCCGGATCGATACCGAGGTCGAGATTGAGTATGTCGAAAACGGTGGCGTCTTGCATTACGTGCTGCGGAACCTGGCGAAGGGGTGATTTCCGGGCGCTTGGTTGGAGTTGGGAACGGGGCCTGCGGGCCCCGTTTTTTGTTGGAGGGGTGGACCTATTCCCGGAAATGGGGTCAACCTTTCAGACCGAGGGTCTTAAGAAATTCCGCACGGTAGTGCGTAAAGGCTAAATTAGTAGATGGGTATTGGAACCAATTTGAAAACCCTGTTTCAACCAATTCTCTTTTGAGATCTTGCACTTTTTCGTAGTTTCGTGCCTTTTCTGCGTCCCGAATGGCGATTTGCAGTTGTAGAAACTCTTGCCAGGATTCATCGATGTTGTCGCTTAAGACAGTGTCGCTTGACCCGATCATCTTATTCATTTTATCTGTTCCACCAAGAGAGTCTAAAGCTGACAGATCGGCACCCGCTACGCTTACTCCAAGAATATTCCCACCCGGAAAGCCGATTGAGCTAGGATCGCGGCCAATGGATCTGTTGGTAATGGTGTGATCCATTCTTGTGCCAATAAGGTCGGCATCCCAGAATTCTGAGAAATTTAGGAGTGAACCAAAAAACTGCGTCCCTGTGAGATTGCAGTCTCTGAAGTTGCACGCCTCTAGTTTGCATTGATGCAGCTTTGCTGCGGCAAAGTTTCCTCCGTTGAAGTTCGCACCTGACAGATCGCATTTACACAAGTCGATGCGATGTTTTGCCTTCAGTTCAATTGCCACTAAGCTTTCTGAACGACGCGCTAACACGCTGACTATAGCTTGAATATCGAGACGCACCAAAGGCTGAGCAAAAGGAGGTTCAGTGGGTGTAAGGTTTTTCGCCGGTGAGTTTCCCCGCACATAGGCGGTGAGGATTTCCATGATTTGCAGGTGGTCCTGCGGGGAGTCCTTGCCAATGCGTTCCAGTGCGTAGATGCCGCCGAGGCGGACCTCGATGTTTGGTTGGGTCTCGGAGAAGACCTGCCATTCACCGTGTGCTTCGATCTGCTCTTTCTCATCAAGCTTTACCACCTCCGCTTGCCATTCGATATCGGTTCGAACTTCGCGCCATGTTTGGACGGTGTAATCCACAACAACAGTCTCGTCGACGTCATCAACGTCTTCAAAATACTCGGCCTTTTTGTAGGGTTCACCCTTTGAAATAACCTCGGAATATTCAGATAGGGACGGCTCCGATTCAAACGGCTTTGTGATCGTATAAGTTCTGCACCCAATTCGAATACGTAGCGGCCTGCCAATCCGATTGACGGATTTCTCGGCCCCCAACTGCTCGACTGCTTTGGAGATGCGGTCGGTGATGTGGCTTTGCTCGGCCACATCCGCCTGTTTCTGGGCGACGGTGGCGCGCCAGATGACAAAGGGGACGCCGAAAAGCGCGGCGACGACCAAGCCGATGTTGCGGATTTCTTCGTGGCTGTTGACGGTGCTACCGGCGGCGGCGCGGAAAAACTGGTAAAGGACCATGCTGCCCATGACAAATATTAGAGCGATCAAGACAATCAGCAGTACGCCGAGGATGATCCCCAGCGGTCGGGCTTTGCTGTAGTCGGGGGTGTTGGAAAACCCCAGCCATTCTGTGATATTGGTTGGTATATGGTTTTTGTCAGCCATACCCACAACCTAACAGTGCACGCCGGCAAGTCCATCGGATTTCCCGGCCCGGTGAGCCGGGCGTCAGGCCAGGTTTTCCCCACCGGTCGATTGTAAACCACCATGCCCCTTCCCACCTTGCAAACCAGAACGCCCCCCGCTAGGGTGCCGCGACTTTGAAACAGGCGGGAAAGCCGCTTTATCTTGAGGACTTCCAACTATGTTTGCGACCCCTGCTTACGCACAAAGTGCTGCTGGTGGATTGGCCGGTATCGGCCAGTTTCTGCCCCTGATCCTGATCTTTGCCATCATGTATTTCCTGCTGATCCGTCCGCAGCAGAAAAAAGCCAAAGAACACAAAGCGATGGTCGAAGGTCTGCGCCGTGGGGACCAGGTTGTGACGCAGGGCGGGCTGATCGGCAAAGTGTCGAAAGTCAAAGATGAAAACGAGGTCGAGGTCGAGATCGCAACCGGCGTGAAAGTACGCGTCGTACAAAGCACCATCGCCACTGTGATCAGCAAGACCGAACCGGTCAACGAATAAGCGGGCCTGGCCGCCTGAACCGGCGCGCCTCCAATACGGGAAGTCTACCGACCATGCTTCAGTTTTCGCTGTGGAAAAAATTTGTCATCGCGTTCATTTGCCTGCTTGGGGTGATGATGTCGATGCCGAACGCCTTTTATACAAGGGTGGAACTGCATAACGATGCGGTTGCTGAAATATCGGGTGGGCTTCCACAAACACCGGAGCGTGTGGCTGATGTTGCGGGCTGGCCGACCTGGTTGCCTTCGGGTCTGGTCAATCTGGGTCTGGATCTGCGCGGTGGTGCGCATCTGCTTGCCGAGGTCAAGGTGGAAGAGGTTT
>CAYXXQ010000133.1:0-8726 GCA_964469075.1 uncultured Rhodobacter sp. | reverse complement strand
GTCAGTGCCGAAGTTGTAAGAAGAACTTTTTTCATTGTTTTCCCTCGTTCAAAGTTAAAGGTGCACCTCAATTCAGGGAATCCAAATTGAGTAGGATGATCAATCACAGTTTGGGGGGTCATGGTCAAGAAGTGCGATATCCACTTTTAGAAAACCCGGAAACTATGATGCAGACTTGCCACAGTGTGATTTCGCAACGCTGTTTGCCTGCCCGTGTGAAAATGCTTGTTCGCCTCAGGCCAAGCCGATACTAACAGAATAACTATAGACTATCCTGCGCGGGAGGACACTGTTTTGGGCATGGTAATTCGTCTGATCCTTATAAGCCTATTGGCAACATCCCTGGCCAGTTGTGGCAGGGGCGGCTTTCTGGGCGGCCTGAAGGGCGATGGCTCGGTCCCTGATCTTCGCACCGGACCTGAGCGGAATGATAAGTCCGGCTCGATCTGGGATTTGTTCAGCAATGCCGACGATCCGAATGTCACCATTGGCGTGAACAAGTATCTTTGGAACGCCTCGCTTGATGTTCTCAGCTTTCTGCCTGTCGAAGCGGCTGATCCATTTACTGGTGTAATTGTAACGGGTTGGGGGCGTCCAGCCGGGTCAGGCCGCAGCTATCGCGCGACTGTATACGTCCAGGATCCTGCCCTTGATGCCCGGTCGCTAAGGGTCGCCCTTGTCACACGCAACGGCCCCGCAAGCCGCGATACGATTCGTCAGATCGAAGACGCAATCCTGACGCGGGCGCGGCAGATGCGCATCGCTGACAGCAAACTCTAGACCTTACCTGCGGTTCGCATTTAAAACCGCGTCGGGGCCCGGTTATCCGGTTGTCCCGGCGTAGGTATTAGCAAGGATAAAGTGATGTCGCGTTACAACGCACGTGTGGTTGAACCGAAGTGGCAACAGGCCTGGGATCAGGCCCAGGTCTTCAAAGCCGAACGCGACCCGACCCGGCAGAAATACTATGTCCTTGAAATGTTTCCCTATCCTTCGGGGCGCATTCATATGGGACATGTGCGCAACTATACGATGGGCGATGTCGTAGCGCGTTACAAATCTGCAACAGGTTTCAACGTGCTCCACCCGATGGGCTGGGATGCTTTCGGAATGCCCGCCGAAAACGCTGCAATGGAAAAAGGCGTTCCCCCCGGCGACTGGACCTACCAGAATATCGCCGACATGCGCGATCAGATGAAACCGATGGGTTTGTCGATCGACTGGTCCCGTGAACTGGCCACTTGTGACCCCGAATATATGGCCCAGCAACAGGCGATGTTCATCGACATGATGGATAAGGGCCTGGTTTACCGCAAAAACGCCGTGGTCAACTGGGATCCCGTCGATATGACGGTTCTGGCCAATGAACAGGTGATCGACGGCAAGGGCTGGCGCTCAAACGCGGCGGTGGAGCGGCGTGAACTGACGCAATGGTTCTTCCGAATCTCAGATTTCTCGGGCGAATTGCTTGAGGCGATTGATGATCTGACCGGCTGGCCCGAAAAAGTTCGCCTGATGCAGCAAAACTGGATCGGCCGATCCCGCGGGTTGCAAATGTCCTTTGCGCTGACAGATGCGCAGCACGGTTTTGACGGGGTCGATGTTTACACCACCCGCCCCGACACCCTGATGGGGGCCAACTCCGTCGGCATTTCACCAGATCACCCGCTGGCCAAGGCGTTGGAAGCGGAAAACCCTGAAATCGCCGCCTTCAACGCCGAATGCCGCCGCATGGGCACCTCCGAAGCTGATCTTGAAACCGCTGAAAAGAAGGGATTCGACACCGGCCTGACGGTGCAACATCCGCTTGACCCAAACTGGCACCTGCCGATCTGGATCGCCAATTTCATCCTGATGGATTACGGCACCGGCGCGATCTTCCTGTGCCCGGCCCACGACCAGCGCGATCTTGATTTCAGCCGCAAATATGATTTGCCGGTGATCGACACCTTCTTTGCCCTCGGCGACGATACCCCAGTCAAGGACATCGCCTTTGTGCCGCCAAAAACCGAAACCGTGCAATGGATCAACCATTTCGCGGGGCTGGACAAGGCAACCGGACAGGACGCCATCGACACCACCATCGACTTTGCCGAACAGCACGGCTGGGGCAAAGGTGTCACCAATTACCGCCTGCGCGACTGGGGCGTTTCCCGCCAGCGATTCTGGGGCTGCCCGATCCCGGTGATCCACTGCGATGCTTGCGGCATCGTGCCGGAAAAGAAAGAAAACCTGCCGATCACGCTGCCAGACGATCCCAGCTTTGACAAACCCGGCAATCCGCTTGACTGGCACCCGACCTGGCGCGATACCGCTTGCCCGAAATGCGGCGCAGCGGCCCGGCGTGAAACCGACACGATGGACACGTTCGTGGACAGTTCCTGGTATTACGCCCGCTTCACCGCCCCGCATGCCGCCACCCCGACCGTGGCGGATGATGTCGATTACTGGATGAATGTCGATCAGTATATCGGCGGCATCGAACACGCGATCCTGCACCTGCTGTATTCCCGCTTTTTCGCCCGCGCGATGAACCTGACCGGGCATCTGCCGAAAAAAGCGATCGAGCCGTTCAATGCCCTGTTCACCCAAGGCATGGTCACGCACGAAACCTATGCCACCAAGGGCAAAGATGGGCGACCGGTTTGGCACAGCCCGGACGAGATTACCCTGACCGACAGCGGCGCAACCTTGCGTGAAACCGGCGAAGCGATAGATATCGGCCCGATCATCAAGATGTCGAAATCCAAAAAGAACGTCGTCGATCCCGAAGACATCATCGACCACTACGGTGCCGACACCGCGCGCTGGTTCGTCATGTCCGACAGCCCGCCCGAACGCGATGTCGAATGGACCGCAGCCGGGGCCGAAGCCGCCTGGAAACACCTGCAACGCATCTGGCGCATCACGGCAGAGCTTGCCGATCAGCCCGATACCGGCGACAGCGACGGCGACCTTGAAAAGGCCAGCGCCCGCGCAATTGATGAAGTCACCCGCGGCATCGAAGGCTTTGCCTTCAATAAATCCGTCGCCAAACTATACGAGTTTACCAACACGCTTGCGAAATCAACCGCCTCGACCGCTGCCAAACGTCAGGCAATGCGGGTGATGGCGCAACTGATGCAACCGATGACCCCGCATCTGGCCGAAGAAGTCTGGCAAACCCTTGGCGGCACCGGCCTTGTCACACAAGCGCCCTGGCCCAAGGCTGATCCGGCACTTTTGGTCGATGACAGCGTCACATTGCCGATCCAGGTGAACGGCAAACGCCGCTCGGAAATCACGGTTCCAAAGACCATGCCAAAAGAAGAGGTTGAAAAACTGGTGCTGGCCGATGATGCTGTGATCAAGTTCACTGGGGGCCAGCCTCCGAAAAAACTGATCGTTGTACCGGGGCGAATCGTAAATGTTGTTGTTTGATCGTCGCAATTTCCTGATCTCGCTGGCGGCCCTGCCGCTGGCCGCCTGTGGCTTCACACCGGTCTATAAGGCAAACGGCGCTGCCCGCGATCTTCAGGGCGCAATTCGCTTTAACCTGATCGAAAGCAACGAAGGTTTTGCGCTGTTGGAACAGCTTGGACTACATCTCGGCGCCCCCGGCCCGGCTTACAAGTTTGACGCGCATGTCGATCTGATGATCCTTGAAGAACAGCTTGTGCTGACCGCCGCAACCGCCGTTATCCGCAATACGCTGACGGGGATCGCCAAGATCCGTGTCACCTCGGCTGCGACCGGCAATCAGCTTTTCAGTGATTCGCTGCGCGAAACCGCCGGATATACCAGCAACGCTGAAACCCTGACCACCGCCACTTCGAGGCGCGATGCCCATGACCGTCTGGTGCGCGCCCTTGCTGATAAGATCGCGCTACGCCTGGCCTCAACCGCTGAAAGCTGGGTGGAATGAAACTAACCGGTCGCGACGCGGTCAGGTATTTCAACAAACCCGAACCAGGGCGCACCGGACTACTGATCTATGGCCCGGATTCCATGCGCGTCGCCTTAAAACGCCAGGACGTGCTGAAAGCCCTGATCGGTGAAACTGGCGAAACCGAAATGCGACTGACCCGCATGACCGGCGCTGACATCCGCAAAGACCCGGCCATGCTGACGGATGCCTTGCGCGCCAGGGGGTTTTTCCCGGGTCCGCGCGCGGTATTTCTGGAAGAAGCGGCAGATGGCGTCTCAAAGATCGTCGAAAAAGCCCTTGCCGACTGGCAAAAGGACGATGCCACGTTGGTCGTGACCGCAGGCCAGCTTGCCGCGCGATCCTCTTTGCGCAAGTTCTTTGAGGCCCATCCCAACGCCTATGCCGTCGGGGTCTATACCGATCCGCCCAGCCGGGAAGAAATCGAATCAACCCTCGCCAAAGCCGGGCTGACCCAGATCGGCCCCGAACCGATGGGCGATTTGCAAACCCTCGCCCGCAGCATTGATCCCGGTGATTTCAGTCAGACGATGGAAAAGCTGGCGCTTTACAAGCTGAACGATCCCAGCCCGGTCAGCGCTGCTGACATCATCGCCTGCGCCCCCGCCACGACCGAAGCGGTGCTTGACGACGCCCTGAACCTGATCGCCGAAGCCCGCGTCGGCGAGGTCGGCATCGTCATGCACAAACTGGAGGGCCAGGGCATGAACCCGACCACGATCTGCATCGGCGCGACCCGGCATTTCCGAACATTGCACGCAGCCGCCAGCCATCCCAAAGGCCCCGAGGCCGGCCTCAGCGCCAGCCGCCCGCCGGTTTTTGGCCCCCGCCGCGACCGGATGGGACGACAAGCCCGCGCCCTTGGCATGCACAAACTGGAAAACATGCTGACAATCCTGACCGACACTGACTTAAGCCTGCGCAGCTCTCGGCCGATCCCGGCTCGCGCCCTGTTAGAACGCGCCTTCATCCGCATCGCGATGCTGGCCCGCACCTGAACCCATGACAAAGGAAAACCCATGTACAAACTCATCGGCAGCAAAAAAAGCCGCTCCTTCCGCGTCCTTTGGGCATTGGAGGAGATGGGTCTAGATTACACCCTCATCACCGAATCACCCCGTTCTGACGCGGTGCGTGCGCTGAACCCCTCCGGCAAGATCCCGGCCTTCATGGTTGACGATCAAGTGCTGCTTGATTCGGTGGCGATCATCCAGTTTCTGGCCGACAAACACAACAAACTGACCTTCCCCGCCGGCACGATCGAGCGCGCCCGGCAAGACGGCTTCATGCAATTCGCCTGCGATGAGATGGACGGCACTTTATGGACAGCCGCCCGAAACTCCTTCATTTTGCCCGAAGATAAACGCGTGCCAGCAATCAAGGACACCCTGCGGTGGGAGTTTGACCGCTCCATGAATGTTCTGGCGCAGCGGTTGGGCGACAATCAATACCTGATGGGCGATACCTTCACCGTCGCCGACATCGTCACCACCCATTGCGGCACCTGGGCGCGCAACGCCAGTTTCGAAATCAATGACCCGAAAGTTAACGCCTATATCGACCGCTGCATTGCCCGCCCAGCCTATAAAGCCGCCGTCGCGGCCTGATCGCCTCCGGGCGTTTCTTTCTTTCAGAAATATCCTCGCCGAAGGTTCCCCAAACCAGACTAATGGGCCTTCGGCAAGAACAACACTCAGCATCAGGCCAACAGCGCCAAAATCTCCTGATGCAGGCTTTGCGGGATGGTAATCCCCTCAGCCGCCGTAACTTCCCGACACTGAAACCGCCGCATCCCCGGCAAGCGCGTTCCCTCTTCGGCCAGCATGGCGGTGAACAGCTTTTCGCCATGCGCCATAAACCCGTCGGCATCGCCAAACCGGGCCGGATCAAGCGCGATTATCAATTCACCCCCTTTTGGCGGCCCACCCCGTCCCGCATCATCTTCCATCGCTTCAAAGCTTAGAAACTGGCCAATCAACGGACCGGCCAACAACTCAATCATCATCGCCAGCGACGCGCCTTTATAGCCGCCAAAGCCAAGCTGCGCCCCGGCCAAAACCACATTGGGATCGGTCGTCGCCTCGCCCATCGGGCCTATTCCGGCAGTTTCGGGCACGCTGTGCCCATCCCGGGCCGCGATCTGGATTTCGCCCCGCGCCATTGCCGATGATGCCTGATCAAACACCAAAGGTGGCGCATCCTTGCGCGGCCAGGCAAAGCCCATCGGATTGGTGCCAAACAGCGCTTTGATCCCACCTGCCGGGGCGACATAGGGATAAGACGCCGTCACCGCGATTGCACAAAGGCCCTCATTGGCCAAGGCCTCAACCTCAGGCCACATCGCGGCGATGTGGTACATATTGGTCAGCGCCAGCGCCGCGATGCCGTTTTCCCGCGCGGCAGCCGCCAGCGGCGCATGTGCCATCTGCTGCGCCAATGGCGCGTAACCATTGTCGCCGTCCACCTTAACAACCGCTGGCGCAAGCTTTTCAACCCGCGGCCGCGCCTTGCCGTTAACCCGGCCCGAGGCGACACCCCCCGCATACCAGGGCAGCCGGAACAGTCCGTGCGAGTGGCACTGGTCGCGCTCAGCCTCGATCATCCGGTCGGCGGCGGCGCGGGCGTTCACGTCGTCAAGGCCGTTGGCAATCAGGCAGCTTAGCGCCAGATCATGCGCCTCGGTTAAGGTCATCTTGATATCGGTCATGGTTTTCTGTCCCCGTTCTTATCAAATCCGCCGTCCAGCCATTTGGCAGCCGACAGCCCGGCCCAGCGCCCGCTGGCCAGACACCCCGTCAGCAAATACCCCCCGGTCGGCGCTTCCCAATCCAGCATTTCACCGGCGATAAACACCCCTGGCAAGGCGCGCAACATCAAGCCGCCATCCAGGGCCGCGCGGGTCACTCCGCCAGCGGTCGAAATTGCCTCGTCAATCGGGCGGGGGCCTTGATGCGTGACCGGAACAGCCTTTATTGCCGCCGCCAACAAGGCCGGATCACCGGGCAAGGGCCGGGCAAATTCCTGCAACAAAGCGATTCGCACGGCATCCAGCCGCAACGCCTTGCGCAGCCGGTTGGGCAAGCTTGCCTTGGCCGGGGCTTTGGCCAAACGGCGAACAATGTCGTCAACCGTAAGATCCGGCAGCAAATCAATCGAAAGGGTGGCCAAGGCACGCAATTCACGCCCCAAAGCGTATGTCCCGCCGCCTTCCAGCCCCCTGGCTGAAATCACAAATTCCCCGCGCGACCTGCTTGCCCCGGCTTTCAACGCACACGCCTTCACCGGCTGGCCAAAAAACCGTGCCATATGCGGCGACCAGTCCACACGCAGCCCCATATTGGCCGGCTGAAACGCCGCAACTTCAACCCCTTTGTCGCGCAAAATATCTGCCCACACCCCGTCCGAGCCGAGCCGAGCCCAGCTTGCCCCGCCCAGCGCCAAAACCGTCGCGGCAGGGTGCATTTCAACCTCACCGTCCGGCGTTTGAAACCGCAAAGTGCCGTCATTCCAGCCGGTCCAACGCCAGCGGGTGTGAAACTTAACGCCTTTTTCATCAAGCCGCCGCAGCCAGGCCCGAAGCAAAGGCGACGATTTCATCGTCTTGGGAAACACCCGCCCGGTTGAGCCGGTGAACACCGACTGCCCCAACCCTTCAGCCCAACTGACGACATCCTGATTGGAAAACGCGGTCAGCATCGGGCGCAGCCAGTCGGCGGCCTCGGCATAGGTGCGCAGGAAATCTTCAAACGGCTCGTCACGGGTCAGGTTCAAACCACTTTTCCCGGCCATCAGCAGCTTGCGCCCGGTCGATGGCTTGGCCTCGATCACCTCAACTGAATGGCCTTCACTTGCCAAGCTGTCCGCTGCCATAAGCCCCGCAGGCCCGGCCCCGATCACCACAATTTCCGCCATTTGATCGCGCCTTATCCGATTTGCCTGCCAGCCCACAGCATAGGCACCCAGACCCATGCCAACAAGATGCGGCAGTCGGCGGGATTGACCGACCCGCAAATCAGCCCTAGCGTCAACATTGCTCAAGTCGGCAGGCAGTGAGCGAAATCGGTGTGTGCCATGACAACCCAATGTTCTGCATATGCACGAGGTCGTTATGGAAACCAGACAACAATCCGCAGCCCCCCGCCGTCGCGGGCGCGGCACCCCCAAGCCCGTGGCGAAAACGCCCGACGCTTTTACCCTGTCATCGCAATCCGCCGCAAACACCCGCTTTGGCTTTCTAAGCCAAGACGATATCGCGGAGTTGAAAACCCGCAGCTTCGATCTGCTGTCAGAGTACGGCGTCGTCGTCATCCACCCCAAAGCGCATGCGGCCTTGCTGAAAGCCGGGGCCAAACCGGGCCGTAATGCCGATCGTTTGCGCCTGCCCCGCGCGCTGGTCGAACAGGCAATTGCCGACGCCCCAAAGGACGTCACGCTTTGCGGCAAAAAGCCTGAGTTTGACCTGCACATACCGCGACGTGACGGCGGTTTCATCATGCGCACGGGCACCGGCGCCCATGGCTATGTCGATCCGCGTGACACCAAATATCGCAATCTCGACCTGAAAGCGGTGCGCGAAATGGCCGCCGTGGGCAGCGGGCTGAACCAGATCGGCTTCATCGCCCATCCATTCGTTGCAGGCGTGCCCGAGGTGACGGCCGATCTTCATTCCTACGGGACGATGATTGCCCACACCGACAAGCATTGCTGGCTGCAACCTTACGGCAAAGAAAACGTCGAATACCTGATGGGCACCTCGATTTTTGACCGTTTTCGCGACCATGTAGCAGGTGATGCAGCCTGA
>CAYXXQ010000132.1:0-8839 GCA_964469075.1 uncultured Rhodobacter sp. | reverse complement strand
CCATCTCACCGAAGCGCTGACCACCGAACTGCGCCTTACCACCCAGCGGCTGCTGTGTGACAAGCGAGTATGGCCCGGTCGAGCGCGCGTGGATCTTGTCGTCAACCAGGTGATGCAGTTTCAGGATGTATTTCATCCCGACTGTCACCGGACGCTGGAACTGTTCACCGGTCCGACCGTCAAACAGGATCGACTGGCCCGAGGTTTCAAACCCGGCCCGCACCAGCGCATCATCGACATCCGCTTCTTTCGCACCGTCAAAGACCGGCGTTGCGATCGGAACCCCTGCGGTGACATTGTCGGCGGCTTCAAGAAATTCGTCCTGGGTCATTTCGGTGAAAACCTCGTTATAAAGGTCTTCGCCATAGGCGATTTTCATCGTCTCCTGAACCGGGGTCATATCGCCCGAGCGGCGGTATTCTTTCAGCGCTTCACCAATTGACTGGCCCAGACCGCGTGCGGCCCAGCCCATATGGGTTTCAAGGATCTGACCGACGTTCATCCGCGACGGCACACCCAAGGGGTTCAGACAGAAATCAACCGGGGTGCCGTCGGCGAGGAATGGCATATCCTCTTCCGGGACAACGCGGGAGATAACCCCTTTGTTGCCGTGACGACCGGCCATTTTGTCACCGGGTTGCAGTTTGCGTTTCACCGCGATGAAGACTTTGACCATCTTCATCACGCCCGGCATCAGATCATCGCCGCGACGGACTTTTTCGACCTTGTCTTCAAACCGGGCATCCAGCGCCTTTTTCTGCGCTTCGTATTGCGCATTCAGGGCCTCAACCGCTGCGGCTTCCTTGTCGTCGCCAAGGGCCAGTTGCCACCATTGACCGCGCGACAGGCTGTCGAGCAGGTCTTCGGTGATTTCCGACTTCGATTTGACGCCTTTGGGGCCTTTGACAGCCACCTTGCCAAGGATCGCGGTTTTCAGACGGGCGTAGATGTTGCGATCCAGGATCGCCATCTCGTCGTCGCGGTCACGGGCCAGTTGTTCGACTTCTTCGCGTTCGATCTGAAGCGCGCGCTCGTCTTTTTCGATGCCGTGGCGGTTGAACACCCGAACTTCGACAACTGTGCCGTAATCCCCCGGCGGCAGGCGCAGCGAAGTATCGCGCACGTCGCTGGCTTTTTCACCGAAGATGGCGCGCAGAAGTTTTTCTTCCGGCGTCATCGGGCTTTCGCCTTTGGGGGTGATCTTGCCGACCAGAATGTCCGCCGGGCCAACCTCGGCACCGATATAGACGATGCCGGCTTCATCCAGATTACGCAGGGCTTCTTCGCCTACATTCGGGATGTCGCGTGTGATTTCCTCAGGCCCAAGCTTGGTGTCGCGGGCGGCAACTTCGAATTCCTCGATATGAACGCTCGTGAACACGTCGTCTTTGACGATGCGCTCGGAGATCAGGATCGAGTCTTCGTAGTTGTAGCCCATCCACGGCATGAACGCGACGAGGGTGTTTTTACCCAGCGCCAGTTCACCCAGATCGGTTGACGGGCCGTCAGCGACAACTTCGCCTTTGGTCACCCGGTCGCCCACTTTCACCAGCGGGCGCTGGTTGATACAGGTGTTCTGGTTGGAGCGTTGGAACTTGCGCAGACGGTAGATATCAACGCCGGGATCGCCCGGTTCCAGATCGTCGGTGACACGCACAACGATCCGCATCGCATCAACCTGGTCGATGATGCCGCCGCGTTTGGCAACGATGGCAGCACCACTATCCCGGGCAACCACGCTTTCAATGCCGGTGCCAACGAAAGGTGCTTCGGCCTTCAGCAAAGGCACGGCTTGACGTTGCATGTTGGAGCCCATCAGCGCGCGGTTGGCGTCGTCGTTTTCCAAAAACGGAATAAGCGAAGCCGCAACCGAGACCAGCTGTTTCGGCGAAACGTCGATATAGTCGATGTTTTCCGGCGGGGTCAGCATGTATTCGCCCGATTTCCGGCTGGAGGCCAGATCGTTCATAAACGTGCCTTTTTCGTCCAGTTGGGCGTTAGCCTGGGCGATGGTGTGGCGCATTTCTTCGGTTGCGGACATGTACTGGACTTCGTCGGTCACAGTGCTGTCAACAACTTTGCGGTAAGGCGTTTCGATGAAACCATAGCGATTGACGCGGGCAAAGGACGCCAGCGAGTTAATCAGACCAATATTCGGCCCCTCGGGCGTTTCAATCGGACACATCCGGCCATAATGGGTCGGATGCACGTCGCGGACTTCAAAGCCAGCACGTTCGCGGGTCAGACCGCCCGGCCCAAGCGCTGACAGGCGACGCTTGTGGGTGACTTCCGACAAGGGGTTGGTTTGGTCCATGAACTGCGACAGCTGGCTTGAGCCGAAGAATTCACGCACCGCAGCCGCTGCCGGTTTGGCGTTGATCAGATCTTGCGGCATGATCGTGTCGATCTCGACCGAGGACATGCGTTCGCGAATGGCGCGCTCCATGCGCAACAGACCAACGCGGTACTGGTTTTCCATCAGCTCGCCAACCGAACGGACGCGGCGGTTGCCAAGGTGGTCGATGTCATCGACATCGCCCTTGCCGTCGCGCAGATCGACCAGCGCTTTGACCACGGCAACGATATCTTCGTTGCGCAGGGTGCGCAGGGTGTCAGGGGCGTCCAAAGCCAGACGCATGTTCATTTTCACCCGGCCAACGGCGGAAAGATCGTAGCGTTCGCTGTCAAAGAACAGGGTGTCAAACAGGGCCGAAGCGGCCTCGACGGTGGGGGGTTCGCCCGGGCGCATGACGCGGTAGATATCCATCAACGCGGTGTCGCGGTTGAGGTTTTTGTCGATCGCCAGCGTGTTGCGGATGTAGGGGCCGACATTGATGTTGTCGATATCCAGCGTCGGGATATCGCTGACGCCATTGTCGAGCAGGGTTTTCAGCGTGCCGCCGATAACCTCGCCCGCTTTGTCATATTCCAGCGTCAGTTCGTCACCGGCTTCGACCCAGATTTCACCTGTGTCCTCGTTGATGATGTCCTTGGACACATAACGGCCCAGGATTTCCTCGTAAGGCACCAGGATGTCTTTGACCTTGGCGTCGTCGATCAGTTTCTTGACGGTGCGCGGGGTGACTTTCTGGCCGCCCTCGGCAATCACTTCACCGGATTTCGCGTCAACAACGTCAAACATCGGCTTGGTGCCGCGAATACGCGCCGGGAAGAACGGCGTTACCCAAGCCTTTTTCTTCTTGTTCAGCTTGTAATTCACGGTTTCGTAATACGCGTCGCAGATTGATTCTTGATTCATGCCCAGCGCATAGAGAAGCGTCGTCACCGGCAGTTTGCGGCGACGGTCGATGCGTGAAAAGACGATGTCCTTGGCATCAAATTCAAAGTCCAGCCACGAGCCGCGATAGGGAATGATCCGGCTGGTGAACAGCAATTTGCCCGAGGAATGGGTCTTGCCCTTATCATGGTCAAAGAACACGCCCGGCGACCGGTGCATCTGGGATACGATCACACGTTCGGTGCCATTAACGACAAAAGTGCCGTTCGGGGTCATCAAAGGCATGTCGCCCATGAAAACGTCCTGTTCCTTGATGTCTTTGACCGAGCGCGCGCCGGTATCTTCGTCCACATCAAACACGATCAGACGCAGGGTGACCTTAAGCGGGGCCGAATAGGTCATGTCGCGTTGCTGACATTCCTCGACGTCATATTTCGGCTTTTCCAGCTCGTATTTCACGAATTCCAGAATGGCGGTTTCGTTGAAATCCTTGATCGGGAAAACCGACTGGAACACGCCCTTGATGCCTTCGCCGTCCAGCGGCTGCGGCTGATCGCCGGATTTCAAAAACAGCTCGTAGCTGCTTTTCTGAACCTGGATGAGGTTCGGCATATCCAGAACTTCGCGGATTTTGCCAAAATGTTTGCGGATACGTTTGTGGCCTGAATGCGTCTGAGCCATGCTCGTCGTCACCTTTCAATTGTTCGCAAAACACGACCGTTGGGCACCGGTCGGGAATGCTCACCTAGGGGGTTTTGGCTCTATTCTTGCGCGACATCCCAAAGTCCCGCACCCGAACCTTCAACCGCGCCTTTCAAGGGGTCTTGGGCTGCAAGGCCCCTTGAAAGACAGGTTTGGCCGGACCCACTTTTTCGCGGGTCCAGCCTTATTTTGATTGCGCGTAGCTTATCAAAGCCGCGCCTGCACCGACCCTTTCGGGCCGTGCATGATTACTTGAGTTCAACCTCAGCGCCGGCTGCTTCCAGCTTGGCTTTGATTTCTTCAGCTTCAGCCTTGTTGCAGCCTTCTTTGACAGCCTTGCCGCCAGCTTCAACCAGGTCTTTAGCTTCTTTCAGGCCCAGGCCAGTGATGGCGCGGACTTCTTTGATGACGTTGATTTTCTTGTCACCAGCAGCTTTCAGAATGACGTCAAACTCGTCTTTTTCTTCAGCAGCTTCACCCGCGTCAGCCGGGCCAGCCATCATGACGGCGCCACCGGCTGCCGGCTCGATGCCGTACTCGTCTTTCAGGATGGTTTTCAGTTCTTGTGCTTCGAGAAGGGTCAGACCAACAATCTCTTCAGCAAGTTTTTTCAGATCAGCCATTTGCTTTTTCCGTTTCAGTTTTGTTTCTGTTCCAGCGTGTTTTCCGGTAACCACCAGCACGCCTTACAATTGCAGTTCGCTTAAGCCGCCTCGGCCCGATCCTCGATAGTCGAGAGGATCGAAGCGATATTCGAGGCAGGCGCACCAATCGCACCGGCAATGTTGGCAGCGGGGGCAGCGATGCAACCCACGATCGAAGCGATAAGCTCGTCACGGGAGGGCATTGCGGCCACGGCTTTAACACCGGCCGGATCCAGAGCGGTCTCACCCATCGCACCCCCAAGAACAACAAGCTTGTTGTTATCCTTGGCATAGTCTTCAACGACTTTCGCCGCCGCAACCGGGTCTTCAGAATAGGCAAGAACAGCCATCCCATTGAGCAGTCCCGAAATGCTTTCGCATTGGGTGCCCTCAAGGGCGATTTTGGCGAGCTTGTTTTTGGCGACACGTACGGATCCGCCGGCTTCGCGCATGCGACCCCGGAAATCCTGCATCTCTGCAACTGTAAGACCTGCGTAATGTGCAACCACAATAACGCCAGAGTCCGCGAAGATTTGGCCGAGTTCTGCGACCACTGCTTCTTTTTGGGCTCTATCCACAGCATTGCTCCAATTCATGGAAGGGTTGCCCCTTCCGGCTCAGTTTAGCCGGCCATAAGCACCGGCAGTTAGGGTCCTTACGGGTCCCTCCCAAAATCACCCGAGGGCCAGGGCCCAGGGATTAAATTGTTCGCTTCCCGTCTCAGGCAGGACTTCGAGAACCCGGATCAGATCCGGGTCATGCCCACCTTCTCGGACGATGGACAGGCGTTGCCGCCTGCCCGAACCGATGTTGCCACCGGCTATCCATTGCCCCGAAAGGCGCCGGAATTCTTATTCGACGGCGGCTGCCGCAATATCAATCGAAACTCCGGGGCCCATTGTCGAGCTAAGTGCGATCTTTTTCATATAGGCGCCCTTGGCACCGGCAGGTTTGGCTTTCTGAACCGCCGCGACGAATGCCTTGACGTTTTCAACCAGCTTGCTTTCGTCAAACGAGGCTTTGCCGACCCCGGCGTGAACCACACCGGCCTTTTCAGCCTTGAACTGGACTTCGCCGCCTTTGGCCGCTTCGACCGCTGCCTTGACGTCCATCGTCACTGTGCCAACCCGCGGGTTTGGCATCAGGTTGCGCGGGCCAAGGATCTTGCCCAGACGACCGACGATCGGCATCATGTCAGGGGTTGCGATGCAACGATCAAAGTCGATCGCGCCGCCCTGGATGGCTTCCATCAGGTCTTCGGCGCCAACGATGTCCGCACCTGCTGCCGTGGCTTCGTCTGCCTTGGCATCGCGGGCAAAAACTGCGACGCGCATGGTTTTGCCGGTGCCGTTTGGCAGGCCGACAACGCCACGAACCATCTGGTCGGCATGGCGCGGGTCAACACCCAGAACCAGTGCGATTTCGACGGTTTCATCAAATTTTGCGGTTGCGTTGGCTTTCACCAGGGCAACGGCTTCTTCCACGGTGACGTCAGCTTTGCCTTTGAAGGCAGCGCGTGCAGCGGTGGTGCGTTTTCCGTATTTCGCCATGTTGATTACCCCTTAACCTCGATACCCATCGACCGGGCGGAACCCAGGATGATCTGCATTGCCGCTTCGATGTCGTTGGCGCTGAGATCCTTCATTTTGGTCTCAGCGATTTCACGCACCTGTTTGGCGGTGACCGAGCCAACGGTTTCGCGTGCCGGCAGTTTCGCACCGGATTTAAGCTTGGCGGCTTTCTTCAGCAGATAGGACGCAGGTGGCGTCTTGATATCCATCGTGAAGGATTTATCGACGTAATAAGTGATCACGGTCGGGCAAGGTGCGCCCGGCTCAAGATCCTGCGTCTTGGCGTTGAACGCCTTGCAGAATTCCATGATATTGATGCCGCGCTGACCCAGGGCTGGGCCGACGGGCGGGGATGGGTTGGCTTGACCAGCTTTGACTTGCAGCTTCATCTTGCCAGCGACTTTTTTGGCCATTATGGCCTCCTTTTGCTCCGACCTTTGGGGCGCGTCCCCTTTGGCCTTATTGGTGTGGTCTGGTCCAGGTCACGCGTGACCCTCGCCTCCCACAAACACAACACGTCAGGTTTGCTTGGAAACCTGTGTGTATTCCAGTTCGACCGGGGTGGCCCGGCCAAAAATCGACACCGATACTTTCAAGCGGGAGTTGCCTTCATCGACATCTTCTACCTGCCCTGAGAAGCCCTCGAACGGGCCATCGGTTACATTCACGGTTTCACCGATATCAAACGAGATCAGCGAACGCGGGCTTTCAGCGCCTTCTTCGACCTGATTCAGGATCACCGCAACTTCGCTGTCGCGCATCGGCGTCGGGCGGCCTTGCTGGCCCAGAAACCCGGTGACGCGGTTGATCGACGTGATCAGGTGATAGCCTTTGTCGGTCATCTCCATCCGCACCAGGACATAGCCCGGCATAAACCGGCGTTCGGTCTGAACCTTCTTGCCTTTGCGAACCTCGATCACTTCTTCGGTCGGCACCAGAACCTCGACGATCTCTTCGCCAAGACCCGCTTGTTCGACAGCTTCCCTGATCTGCTCGGCGATCTTTTTCTCGTAGTTCGAGAGGACACTCACCGAGTACCAACGTTTCGCCATGTCGCCCGTTACCTCTCGTCAGGCAGGAAACCTGCCAGAATTACCAGTCTTTTCAGCCGCTTAAAACGCGCGACCCAGAACAAAAAACAGCGCGCGGTCCGAATCGCCGCACGCTTTCTGTTTTGGTGAGGTTGCCTCTAACGCGCTAGTCGTTTGGATTCAAGGGGCTGGGGCAACATTTCCCAAGGTTTGGGATCAGCCAAAAATCCCCAGCACACCGCGCAGGCCGAATTGGATCAGCTGATCGACCATGAAGAAGAACAGCGCCGCGACGGTGGCCATCACAAAGACCATGATCGTGGTCACAGTGGTTTCCCGGCGGGTCGGCCAGACGACCTTGGACACCTCGCCGCGCACCTGCTGGATGAACTGAAGGGGATTGGTCCGTGTGGCCATGTCGATGCTCCTCATGATGCCGGACCCCTGCCCGACTGGCCCCATTTACGGGCTTGGCGCGGGGATTTCAAGAGGCAGGATGCGGCGTGTGGGATGTTAGGGGGGTCCGGGGCCCTGGCTAAAGGTCCAGCTTGCCCTGGGCCTTTTTATCCGGCTCCAGCGCTGCCTTCTTGAACGCGTCATCGCGGCGGGCCGGCAGGCGCAGGGCGCGGTCGCGCAGCTCCATCGCCTGTTCTATGGTGACGATCTGGATGCGCGGCACCGGGCTGAACCCCTCCATCTCGAACTGGCCGGCACCGGCGGCTTCGGTGATCATTGGCTTGGTCGGCTCGGCCAGCGTCAGGAAAATGCCGATGGCGGCGTTGTCGCGTTCGATCACGCCGCGCAGATCGCGGATCATGCTGACGCCGACATTGTCGCCCGCCTTGACTGACACAATCGCCGTGCCTTCGTGTTTGGGGCCGAAATAGACGCGCCCGTCGATGCCCTTGTCAGCACCCTTCTTGCCCATGTTGCCGGGCTGTGCGGCGATAAGGGACAGCGCCCATTTTTCAAACTCGAAATAGTAATTCTTGTCCTTGCGGCCCCGATTGGCCATGTCGCGCGAGGTCTTTGATCGTGCAGTGTGTGTCTTGCTTGAACTGGACAGCCAGTAATTCCATCCGCCTCAGCCTCTCATGTGCATTTGTTCTGGCCATTCATCAAATATGACACAAAATGGCGTATTTTTCAATATGACGGTGTTGAAGTAACGCTCGAAGCAGATCATCAACTCTTTAAGCGGCAAGCTGATCCACCAACTGAATTGGAAAGAAAACTATGAAAATGAACTACTTTGTTGTCGGAACAAACGACATGGGCGCGTCAAAAGCCTTCTATGATGCACTTTTCGAGGGTGCGGGACTTCACACCATGTCGCCGTCAGATCGTATGACATACTGGATGGGTGAGGACTTTGCCTTTGCAACAGCGATACCTTTCAACACAAAGCCCGCCACCATCGGAAATGGCACGATGGTTGGCTTTTGTGTTGGAGCCAAAGACGACGTAAAGCGACTGCACCAGTTGGCGATTGAACTTGGCGGCACATGCGAAGGCGCACCAAATCAGCGAGGGCCAAAGTTTTCTGCATACGTGAGAGACCTGGACGGCAACAAATTGTGCTTTTCTGACTAAGCCATCCTAACCGCAATTATTCATGAAGCCCCTGTTTTGGCGCGTGGGGCGATGTTTGAA
>CAYXXQ010000131.1:0-8870 GCA_964469075.1 uncultured Rhodobacter sp. | reverse complement strand
GACCCTGACTTTTTACGATGATTTGGGCCTTTATATTGCCGCAGGCGAAGAAGTTCTTGAAGACCTTGACGCCAAAACCATCCCAGCCAAAGAGGCCGAGGTCGCCGCCGCCGCTGACGACGATCAAGTCAAGATTGCACAGGAATTGCGCGACTTGCGCTCAGCCCGGGACGATTTGGAACGCCGTGTGCACGACCTGAAGCTAACCCGCCAGGTAACGATGCAATCCTTACCGTCGATCCGCTTGGTGCAAGAAAACGACAAGTCTTTGGTGACAAAGATCAACTCGACTTTGGTTAACACCATACCGCTTTGGGAAAGCCAACTGGCGCAAGCGATTACCATCCAACGCTCTGCCGATGCCGCTAAGGTCGTGAAAGAGGCCAGCGATCTGACCAACGAGTTGCTGACCGCCAATGCCGCCAACCTGAAGGCCGCCAATCGCCAGATCCGCCAGGAGGTAGAGCGCGGTGTCTTTGACATCAACGCCGTGAAAACCGCGAACGCCGATCTAATCGCTACAATCGAAGAATCCCTAAGTATTGCTGACGAAGGCAAGGCCCGCCGGGCAGCAGCCGAGGTTGATCTTAAAAAGATGGAACATGATCTGCGTGACACCCTTGCCGCCGCCAAAGCCGGCAAAACCGGCCTGGGCGATGCTATTGGCACCAGCCTGCCCGATGAAGCGTAGAAAGCCTTTTTGATGACATCCCACGCCGGATTGCCACACAAACCCAGACGCCTGATTGCCACCCTGACTTTGCTGTTGGCGCTGGGGGCTTGCGAAACCATCCCCGAAGCCACCCGCGCCCCGACCGTTGCAGCCACCACAAGATCCGCCGAAAGTCTACGTCTTGAGGCATACTACAAAGGCGTGCAAGCACGGCTGCAATCCCAGGGCTTGCTGCGCACCGATGGCGGTGGCCCCGATGTGCCGTTTTCCGCCCGCACATTGGCGGAAGATTTCGAACGCATCGCACTTTATGACGAATATGCCATCCGCAATGGTCGCTTTGTTGCCCAGCAAACGCCCAGCTATCTGCGCCGCTGGCAAAAACCGATCCGCATCGGCCTGATCTTTGGCCAGCAGGTCTCGATGGAAGCGCGCGCCAAGGATCGCGCCAATGTCGAGGCTTATGCCAAACGCCTATCGGCCCTGACCGGCGTGCCGATCACGCTTAACAATTCCGACGCCAATTTCCACATCCTGTTCTTGCACAGGGATGAACAGAAAACCATCGGCCCCGAACTGCGCCAGCGCGTCCCGCGCCTAAACCCGGTGGTGATCGACGAGATCGTCAACAGCCCGCGGAACACCTTCTGCGTGGCCTATGCCTTTTCAGATCGCAGCAATTCCAACGCCTATTCCTCGGCCATTATTCTGGTCAAGGCCGAGCATGGCGATCTGATGCGCCTGTCCTGCATTCACGAGGAAATGGCCCAGGCAATGGGTTTGGCCAATGACAGCCCCAACGCCCGCCCGTCGATCTTTAACGACGACGAAGAATTCGCGCTGTTGACGCGGCATGATGAACTGCTGCTGAAAATGCTTTACGACAAGCGGCTCAAGCTGGGCATGACCCCACAAACCGCCCGGCCGCTGCTGCCTGCGATTGCAAATGATGTGATGAAGGGCAACAGTTGACCGACCTGCTTAGGCCAGAAACATTCGAATTCTTTGCGCGCTTTCTGCTGGCAGGTTTCATTGCGCTTTCGGTGCGGTCACGATTCGTTGCAGGACAGCGGCCCAAACCCAGTGAAGTCCTTTTTGACGCGGCAATTCTAAGTCTGGTCAACCAAATCGTATATGTCTTTTTAAGCACAGTCCTAATCTGGCTGACCGGCAAGATGTTTGAAGAATGGTCCATGTGGCTGCAAACTCTTCTTACTGGAAAGCCCGGGTTCTTTGTTGAAGTCTTGGTTCTGCCCGCAATTCTCGGTTGGTTTCTGGCCAGCGCCCTTACGCATGAATGGCTGGGGGGTGTCTTTCGACGCATCGCCCTGCCGAACACGCACCCGACAGAACGCGCCTATGATTATGCCTTTACCCAGCTAAACGAGTCTTGCTTTGTCATTCTGACTTACCAGGATGGAACGCGCATCTATGGCTATTTCGGCGCCAACTCGCTTGCGGCAACTGATGAGAACCGTAGCGATATCTTTCTGGAGCGACTATATTCAGTAGAAGATAAACAAGAATGGCACGAAACCGAACCGAGCCGCTCGGCCTGGGTTTCGCTAGCGGCGCTCAGGTCGATAGAGTTCCTCAGATCAAAGGAGACAAACACCAATGGTTAAGCAACTGATCGAAGGGTATTTCGTTACCGGAAAGAAAGTCATCGTTCAACGAGGCTATCAACCCAACGCCAATCCTAAGGACAGCACAGCAAAACCTGTCCCCCCCAAAGCAACCTCTGCTGTAACTCAGACAAAGAAGGCCAGTTGACCCATGGGTATTTTCGATTTTCTGACCGGTGAATTCATCGACGTCATCCACTGGGTTGACGACACTCGCGACACGATGGTCTGGCGGTTTGAACGGGAAGGCCACGAAATAAAATACGGCGCCAAGCTGACGGTCCGTGAAGGTCAGGCGGCGGTGTTCATCCATGAAGGTCAGCTGGCGGATGTGTTCACGCCGGGGCTTTATCTGCTTGAAACCAACAACATGCCGATCATGACGACGTTGCAACACTGGCATCACGGGTTCCAGTCACCGTTCAAGTCGGAGATCTATTTCGTCAACACCACCCGGTTTCAGGATCTGAAATGGGGCACCAAGAACCCGATCATGTGCCGCGACCCGGAATTCGGCCCGGTGCGCATCCGCGCCTTTGGCACCTATACGATCAAGGTTGCCGACCCGGCAAAATTCCTGACCGAGATCGTCGGCACCGACGGCGAATTCACGATGGACGAGATCAGCTATCAGATCCGCAACATCATCGTCACCCGATTCTCCGCCGCCATCGCTGCCTCGGGCATTCCGGTTTTGGACATGGCCGCCAACACCCTTGATCTGGGCAAAATGATCGCCGCCAAAGTCTCGCCTGAACTGGCAGAATACGGCTTGGAAATGCCGGGGTTTTACATCGAAAACATCTCGCTTCCGCCAGCTGTGGAGGAGGTTTTGGATAAGCGTACCTCGATGGGGATCGTCGGGGACTTGGGCAAATACACCCAGTTTTCCGCCGCCGAAGCGATGACCGCCGCCGCCCAGAACCCCGGCGGCGACATGGGGGCCGGGATCGGCATGGGTGTCGGCATGGCGATGGCGCAGCAAATGGCCAATGCAGGCCCCTGGGGGGCGCGGCCCGCCGCAGCACCTGCGGCTGCCGCCCCGCCACCTCCGCCGCCGGTCGAAAAGGTCTGGCATGTGGCCGATGACGGCAAAACCACCGGCCCGTTTTCGCGCGCCTCAATGGGCCGGATGGTCACCGATGGCAGCCTTGGCCGCGACACTCTGGTCTGGACCGCTGGGCAGGATGGCTGGCAAAAGGCCGGCGACATCGCCGACCTGGCGACCCTGTTCACCATCCTGCCGCCACCTTTGCCTGGCGCATAAGGCAGCCAGGAATGAATGAGGTCGAACACAGGTTTCCCTGCACTGAATGCGGCTCTGACCTCAGGTTCGCGCCTGGCACTGACATGCTGGTCTGCGATCACTGCGGAGCGACCAACCACCTGCCGTCGGACGCGCGGCGCGGCCAGATCGAGGAGCTGGATTTCAACGCCGCTCTGTCCGCCGCCCTACCCAAGGCCGAGGTCGAAGAAACCCGCTTTTCCAAATGCGAAAACTGCGGGGCCGAGATCGAGTTCTCCGAAGAAGTCCACGCTACCGAATGCGCCTTCTGCGCCAGCCCGCTGGTCACCGGCACCGGCACGCACCGGCGGATCAAACCAGCGGCCGTACTGCCCTTCGCCAAGGAAGAGCGCGAAGCCCGCGCCGCCATGACCCGTTGGCTGGGCCGACTGTGGTTCGCCCCGGGCGGCTTGCAGGACTACGCCCGAAAGGGCCGCGCGATGCAGGGCATCTATGTACCGTTCTGGACCTATGACGCTGACACCAAAAGCAAATATCGCGGCCAGCGCGGCACGATCTATTACGAAACCCGCAATGTCAGGGTCGAAGTTGACGGCAAAATGCAGACCCGCCAGGAACAGGTCCAGAAAATCCGCTGGACCTCGAAATCAGGCCGCGTCGCGCGGTTCTTTGACGATATCCTGGTGCTGGCCGCAACCTCATTGCCCAAGGATTACACCGACGCGCTGCAACCCTGGGATCTTGAAGCGCTGGAACCCTACCGCCCGGAATATCTGGCCGGGTTTCGGGCTGAAGCCTACACCGTCGCACTTGAAGACGGCTATCGCGAGGCGCGCGCCTACATGGACCGGATGATCGACCGCGACGTGCGATTTGACATCGGCGGTGACCGCCAGCAGGTCGATCATGTCGACACCACGGTTTCGGATGTGACGTTCAAACATATTCTGTTGCCGGTCTGGCTTGCCGCCTATAAATACCGCGGCAAGACCTACCGTTTCGTGGTTAACGGCCGCAGCGGCACGGTCAAAGGTGAGCGCCCCTGGTCCTGGGTCAAGATCACCTTCGCCGTCATCCTCGGGGCCATCATCGCCGGTATCATCGGCTATTTCCTGGCCCAAAACCAATAGGGTTGAAGCAGATCAAAACCCGGCACGTTCGCACCGGCTAAAACCCATCCTCCACTAGCTTGATCAACGAGGATGATATGGTCGAACATGCCCACACCGCCGGAAACCGGCCCCGAATTTCTGAACCCTTGCGCAATCTGTCAACCCGCATCGCCGACTGGTTCGCCTCCGAGTCCGAGGCAGGTGCCACCGATCAGGCCTATCAAATTGCCGTCGAACTGCCGGGGGTTGCGGTTGACGCGGTCGATACCTCGCTGACCGTCGGGATGCTGACACTGAAGGGTGAAAAAACCTCATCCCGGGAGGAAAAAGGCGAAACATGGTTTTTCAGCGAACGTGAATACGGCGCCTTTTCCCACAGCTTCCGCCTGCCCCCCGATGCCGATCCTGCCAAGATCAACGCTGAGATGAAAGACGGCGTGCTGCGCATCTCCATCGCCAAACGCGGCGAAGCCGAAAAATCAGCGCAGAAAATCAAAGTGAAACGCGGCTGACCCAACGCTGTTCCCACTTGCAACCTGTTTGCCAGCCACGGGCCTGCCCGCACTGGCAAGTCTTCCCCCTCATTGTTCCCAAAATACTCTCGCCGAAGGCAACAACTTTTGCGCCAAACGCAAACCTCAGCGCCAATCCACAACCTCGTCCACCATCGCGCGCGCTGTGCGAAAGCTGTTCACAGGATCGGACGTATCGGCATAACCAAAAGAAATCCCGCAGATGATATCGCGCTCCTCAGGGATGCCAAAATGACCGCGCACCTGATCGGAATACGACGCGATTGCCGCCTGCGCGATACTGCCGATGCCAAGGGCGGTAGCGGCCAGCATGAAACCGGTCACAAACGCCCCGCAATCCAGCACACCGTAAGCACCCAGATCCTTGGGCGTGCTGACCACCGCGACGTGCGGTGCGTCAAAGAACCGAAAATTCCGCAGCATTTGCGCCGCCGAACCGGCCCTGTCGCCCTTGACGACGCCGACCGCCTCATAAAGCTGCCAGCCGCAATCCCGCCGCCGGTCCTTGTAGTCCCCCTGATAGCGCGCGGGTGCCGGCACGTCCCAATTGCCTGCTTCCGTCGTGGCGGCCTTTAGCATGCGGGTGCGAAACGCCTCGGTCGCGGCCCCTCTTGTGATGGTCAATTGCCAGGGTTGCGCGTTGCACCAGCTTGGCACGCTCTGGGCCGCCGCGACGATCCGCGCGATGGTTTCATCCGGCACCTGATCTGGCAAAAACGCCCGGCAGGAATGCCGCGCCTCCAAAATCCCCTGCAACGCTGCAAAGCTGCTGTCTTGCTGTTCTGCCGACATTTCCGCCCCTTCTTTCAACTGCAATTTCCCGCCATCTCGGCCTGGCTTACCAGCCCGACCGGATAAGTCTGCCCTCTGCCCCTTGAATAAGAACAAAAAGGGGACAATTCTAGGCATAACCAAAGGAATCATCCATGAATGCGCCCGAAACCATCGCCCAGCCGAAGCCACCGCACAAAAAGCTGGAAGGTGGCAAACGCTTGATCCTGCACACGCCGTTTGAACCGGCGGGCGATCAGCCGACTGCGATCCGCGATCTGGTGGATGGCCTCAATGAGGGGGATCAAAACCAAGTGCTGCTGGGCGCGACCGGCACCGGCAAGACCTTTACGATGGCCAAGATCATCGAACAGACCCAACGCCCGGCGATCATCCTGGCCCCCAACAAGACCCTCGCGGCCCAGCTTTATGGGGAGTTCAAGAACTTCTTCCCGGAAAATGCCGTCGAATATTTCGTTAGCTTTTACGACTACTACCAGCCCGAAGCCTATGTCGCCCGCTCAGATACGTTCATCGAAAAAGAAAGCCAGATCAACGAACAGATCGACCGGATGCGCCACGCCGCTACCCGCGCGCTGCTGGAACGCGATGACGTGATCATCGTCGCCTCGGTGTCGTGCATTTATGGCATCGGCTCGGTTGAAACCTATGGCGCGATGACTGTCGATCTTGAGGTTGGCCACGAATATGACCAGCGCGCCGTGATGCAGGATCTGGTCGCCCAGCAGTATAAGCGCAACGATGCCGGATTTTCACGCGGCTCGTTCCGGGTGCGCGGTGACAGCCTGGAAATCTGGCCTGCCCACCTTGATGATCGCGGCTGGCGGCTGTCGTTTTTCGGCAATGATCTGGAGGCGATCACCGAATTTGACACCCTAACCGGGGCGAAAACCGCCGATCTGGAAAAGGTGCGGGTCTATGCAAACTCGCATTATGTCACCCCGAAACCGACCCTGAAACAAGCCATCATCGAAATCCGGAAAGAGCTGGAAACCCGCCTGAAACAATTCGAAGCAGACGGCAAATTGCTGGAAGCCCAGCGCCTGGAACAGCGCACAAAATTCGATCTGGAAATGCTGGAGGCCGCCGGTTTCTGCAACGGCATCGAAAACTATTCCCGCTATCTGACCGGCCGCGCGCCGGGCGAACCACCCCCCACCCTGTTTGAATACATCCCCGACAATGCCATCGTTTTTGCCGACGAAAGCCATGTCAGCGTGCCCCAGATCGGCGGCATGTATAAGGGCGACCACCGACGGAAATTCACCCTGGCCGAGCACGGTTTCCGCCTGCCAAGCTGCATGGACAACCGCCCGCTGAAGTTCGAGGAATGGGACGCCATGCGCCCGCAATCGGTTTTCGTATCCGCCACCCCGCAAAAGTGGGAGCTGGAACAATCCGGCGGCGTTTTCGCCGAACAGGTGATCCGCCCGACCGGCTTGATCGACCCGATGATCGAAATCCGCCCGGTGGAAATGCAGGTTGATGATCTGCTGGACGAGGTCCGAAAGGTTGCCGCCAACGACATGCGCACGCTGGTCACCACCCTGACCAAACGCATGGCCGAGGATCTGACGGAATACATGCACGAACAAGGCATTCGCGTGCGCTATATGCACAGCGATATTGACACCCTGGAACGGATCGAAATCCTGCGCGATCTGCGGCTTGGGGCGTTTGACGTGCTGATCGGCATCAACTTGTTGCGCGAGGGGCTGGATATTCCCGAATGTGGGCTGGTCGCCATTCTGGACGCGGATAAAGAAGGGTTCCTGCGCTCAGAAACCTCCCTGATCCAGACCATCGGCCGGGCTGCCCGCAACGAACAGGGCCGCGTCATCATGTATGCCGACCGCATCACCGGCAGCATGGAGCGCGCGCTTGGCGAAACCGACCGGCGCCGCGAAAAACAGGTCGCCTACAACCTTAAGCACGGCATCACGCCCCAGACGGTGCGCAAGAATGTCGAGGACGTTTTGTCAGGCCTCTATAAAGGCGACACCGATCAATCGCGCATCACCGCCAAGGTCTCCAAGCCGCTTGTCGGGGCGAATTTACGCGCCCATCTCGACGGCTTGCGCGCCGACATGCTGAAGGCCGCCGAGAACCTGGAGTTCGAAGAAGCCGCCCGCCTGCGCGACGAGGTCAAGCGCCTGGAAGCCGTGGAACTGGCCGTGGCAGACGACCCGCTGGCACGGCAATCAGCAGTGGAGGCTGCGGTTGAAGGGGCCGTAGCGCGCAAAGGGCGGAGTACGGCGGGCAAGGCCGGGACAACGATGTATCGGGGGAAAAGTCAGAAGAAGGGGGGGTTTTGAATACTAACTATCTCTCACAACTCTATGAGCCACTTGGCCGGTTCGCAATTAGTTTTGTGAAATTGGAAAGAGAAATCAGTTGGTCATTCGTTTCAGCTAGTGCGCTTGAGGTAAATGAAACAGAAAACTTTTTGTCTGAGATTTGGTGTTTTGAGGCAAAGACAAAAAGGTTTTCCGATAGGGTATCCATCTGGCGTAGAACACTGGCTGAAGCGGAAACTAGGGGCGATGCCCGCACCCAATTGGACTGTCTGAAAAAGCAAATCGTAGTGCTCCTTGGTCATCGGAATCGCTTACTGCACGATACATCTGGGAAAGTTCAAATTTCCTATCCTGAGTATGTCGTCCAATATTGTTTTACCAAACCTTTGAAAAATGGAACGTCGAAGGAAACCCAATATTCCGTCGATGACATAAACAACTTATCTGACGAAATTGAGATGGCAAAGTCGGATATTAGAGCAATTACTTATTCACTCTATCCCCTCGCGCCAAAAATGGTCGTTTAGTTACCGCAGGGTGAATAGCCCCTAGTTTCCTAGACACCTTGCAGTTTCAGTTTCTGCTGCTGTTC
>CAYXXQ010000130.1:0-8896 GCA_964469075.1 uncultured Rhodobacter sp. | reverse complement strand
TCAGTTTGGAAGCATGGGCCAAATTACTCATACACAAAAGTTCGGACACTCTCGTCAAAGCGCCGTCAAACTGGCGGCATGACGATGCTAACCGCCTGATGTTGCGCGCGCCCATGACTGACAACGCATCACTTTAGGGCGCAACCTGCGCAGAGCGCCCGTGTGAGCTTGGTTCGATGTTGTCGGGGGTATGGGTGACAGCCTTGCCCAGCACGGCCTAACCGTTTAAACGTCGCGCGGGGATGCTCCCTTAGCTCAGCTGGATAGAGCAGTCGACTTCTAATCGACAGGTCGAGGGTTCGAATCCTTCAGGGAGCGCCCCTAAGGTCGCCCCAACGTCGAGCAATCAAATACCAATCAAAATCGGAAAATGGCGTCCCTACCGACTTGAACTTGCAGTCATCTTTGCATGACTTCTAATCAGGATGTTGGGGGTTCGAGTCCTCCAGGGATCGCCAAAATTTCTTTCAGATCGTTGCCTGGGTATCCCGACACGATTGGGTGCATGCTGCACCCGGTGACACCACCGCAGGCTATGCGTTGTTTGTTTCAGCGTGAAAAGCCGGTGCTTCAACTATCGCCAGCAAGCTCCTGTTCGCCGTCCCAGCCGGCGGCGCGGGCGGTTTTCAGCGCCTTGGCCTGGATGCGCATGAATTTGGTTTGCAACGGTTCCGGCAGCGCGCCTACCCGGAAGCCGTAGCGTTCCCATTCGGCGTTCACCTTGGTCCAGAGGTCTTCGATGCCCTGGGCTTGCCAGCCTTCGCAGGTTTCGGTTTCGGGGATGATGTCAAACACCCAGGCGTCGCGGATGATTTTTCCGGTGTCTGTCATGCCGCCGTTCAGATCATTGTCGATCCCGACATAGCGTTTGGGGGTTTGCATCGTCATTTCCTAACTTGTCAGGCTTGCGAACAGGGCGGGCAGCTTTTCGGGCAGTCGGTCGACGTGGTCAACGATGGTGTAGTTGTTGGTGCCGAAAATCCGTTTCACGTACCTGTCTGCATTTGAATCAAGTGTCAGGCAATAGGTGAAAATGCCTTTTCCATAAAGCTCCTCCACCGCTTTGCGGGTGTCGTGGCGCAGGTGCTGGGGGTCGGGTTCGTCGATGTCGGCCGGTTCGCCGTCGGTGACCAGAAGGATCAGCTTGCGCCGCTCGGGCTGTTTCATCAAGTGG
The DNA here is from genome assembly GCA_964469075.1 of uncultured Rhodobacter sp. Lineage (GTDB taxonomy): Bacteria > Pseudomonadota > Alphaproteobacteria > Rhodobacterales > Rhodobacteraceae > UBA5972. The sequence continues at coordinate 7,722 of CAYXXQ010000130.1, read as the reverse complement.
ACCGCCGCGTGCCGCAGGCCTGCGCCCATGCGGGTCGACAACCCGCCTTTCATGCCGTCAAGCCGGGCGCGTGCGTCGTCATCAAAGCGCTGCGCGAAATCCTTGAAGCGATAGTAGTGCACGTCGTGCCGCCCATCCGAGGCAAAGCCGTGCACCGCAAAAGGATCGCCGATACCGTCAATTGCGGTGGCGACCAGGGTTGCGGCTTCGCGGGTCAGTTCCAGCACAGTTTTGTCGGAGCCGTCCATCAAATCATTGGTACTTTCGCTGAGATCCAGCAGCACCGTGACCGCCAGATCGCGCGATTTTATGACGTTGCGCATGGTGATCCGTGGGCTTGGCTGTTCGCCCATGCGAATCGCGACCATCGCGTCGATGGCGGCGTTGAGGTCGATCTCGTCGCCGTCTTCCATGCCCCTGACCCGCTGCACGCCGACCGGTGACAGCATGTCGATGATCTGGCGAATGCGGTGCACGACCGGTTTGTGTTCGGTCAGGATGTCGTCGATATGATCCGGGTCGCCCTTGGCGGCGCGGCGTTCATAGACGGTGGCCCAGTCAGGGCGAAAAAGCTGCACCAGATAGTCCCACTCCTGATAATGGAAGGGGGCTGATATCGGGTCTTTGCCCCACATGTCGTTGAACGAGGTGGTGGCCTCGCCCGCGTCTTCATAGGGCATAAACGCGTTTTTGCAGACCCAGATTTCCTGGGCGTCGTCGCCTGCCAGTTCTGCGTCGACCTCATGGGCCATTTCCATCACGCTGACATATTTGCGGACCTGGCGCTGGCTGGCGGGGATGTATTCGGCGCCGTGTTTGCCCCAGTCAAACTCTTCAAACGCCCAGATAAAGCGGTTGTCGTCGCGATAGGGGATGCGCAGGGCGTTGAGAATGCGCAGCGATGGCACCTCGCGGCGTGCGGCGAAAATGTTGAAAAGGTCCAGACCCAGATGCCAGGACAGGGCGTTGTCATTCGCGTTTTCAGCGAAGGCCGCGTGCACGCGCTGACCGAGGTCGTTGAGGGCGGCGTCGGCGGTCAGTTTGGCCGGATTGTTCAGCAGGCGGGCGAACCCTTCCAGCAAGATGATCGTCGAGTGTTCCGGCGCGGTTTCGTAATCAAGCGAAAGCAGGCGGCCCCAGAGTTTGGCAAGGCCGGGGAATTCCTGTGCGGCCAGATGTTCAATGCGGGCGTCCTCAATGAAGCTGATGAAAAACATCTGCGCAGGGCTAAGTTGTTCGGCTGAAATCGGAGCCGTCGTATAGGTAAGATGCGCGGCCAGATGGGCCGTCATGGCGCGGTAAATTTCCAGCCCCGGGATGCCCGATAGATCGTCAAGCGCGTCCGGCAGATGCATCACAAAATGGTCGATATAGGGGCGGAACCCTTCGTAATCCGCGGTGGTCGGGCGCAAGAAAAAATCACGGCCCCAAAGTGCGCGGAGGTAAAAGTTCAACTTGCGCTGGGTGTCGATAAACAGCGTGCCACGGCGTTCCTGTTGCAGCATTTTTCGCGCGTCGGCACTTTCCAGTGCGAAGTATTTCGTCAGGTTAACCAGATCGCGTTTGTAAGCTTCGGCACCGAAATTGGCCCATCGTCGCAGGCCAGACAGCGTCAGTTTTGACAGCAATTCGTCGATATGGCCCAGCATCGGGCGCAGGCCACGGGCGGCGCGGGCGGACAGTTGGTGGATCAAGGCCAGATAGCCGCGCAGCAGTTCAGGATCGCCAAGGCGGCGGGCGGCCGTTGGCAGGGAGGCGAACAAAAGCGCGATCACCTCGCCCGAGGTCATGGAGGACAGTTTCATCGCCGCCGCAAGGCAATCGCGGATGACATCTTCGCCGCATTCCTTGACGACGGCGGGCATGTTTTCAAGCCAGGACAACACGACATCGTGGCCGCGCCCAAGGTTGCAAAGACCCCTTGCCCCTTCCATCAAATCCGACAGGCCAGCCGGGGACATCACCCGTGCAGCTTCGTGAAAATTCGCTTCGACGGCCTTAAAAACCTCAGGCGGGGCTTTGGCGAAACAGTCTTTGTAGTCGTCAAGGTTGACGGTCATCCTTCAACCCTCCTGATGCCGGATGTAGTTGCCTGGCGCACATTATTTGGCTTTAGACGAAGAAGGTTTCAACGGCGGCCTGCAAGGTCTGGCGCATGTCAGGATCGTCGGTCAGCGGCGTTACCAGCGTCATCTGGCAGGCGGCGGTTGGCTCAACCCCTTCTGCGATCATCTGAGCTGCATAAACCAGCAGGCGGGTCGAAATCCCCTCGTCAAGACCGTGGCCTTTCAGATTGCGGGTGCGATGGGCGATCTGGACCAGTTTGCCGGCGGTTTCCGGGTCGATCCCGGCCTCGCGGGCGACAATCTGGGCTTCATGCGCCGCCGTTGGATAGTCAAAATCAAGGGCGGCAAAGCGCTGTTTGGTGGATTGTTTCAAATCCTTCATCAGCGATTGGTAGCCGGGGTTGTAAGAAATCACGAGCTGGAAATCAGCGTGAGCATTGATGATTTCGCCCTTCTTATCAAGGGGCAGGGTACGGCGGTGATCCGTCAGCGGGTGGATCACAACGGTGGTGTCCTGTCGCGCCTCAACGATTTCATCAAGATAGCAGATCGCGCCCATGCGCGCGGCGGTGGTCAGCGGACCGTCCTGCCATTTTGTGCCGTCCTTATCCAACAGAAAACGCCCGACAAGATCGGAGGCCGTCATGTCCTCGTTACAGGCGACGGTGATCAGCGGGCGGTTCAGTTTGAAGGCCATATATTCGACGAAACGGGATTTGCCGCATCCGGTCGGGCCTTTCAGCATCACCGGCATTCGACGGCTATAGGCGGCCTCGTAAAGCGCGTCTTCGCCGGTTGTCACCTGGTAATAGGGTTCGGATTTTATTCGAAACTGTTCAATATCATGCTTTGTCATTTGACCGGCCTTGGTTGGAAAGCTCCGGGACGGGTCGCCCCGGAGCGGTCTTTGTTCAGACCGGTTTGCCGCGATGGACGACCATTTCAGCGCCCTTGGACTGGGTGTAATTGTCAAATCCGACCAGACGCACATGGTTGTTAGGATGCGCTTTGTGGCAGGCATCGGCTTCGTCCAGCACGCGGTCAACATCGGTTTCGCCGAACATCGGCAGCTTCCACATGTACCAGTAATGGCTAAAGGCGTTTTCCGGTTCGGTATGTTCAATCGCCGGGTTCCAGCCCTTGCTGATGATGTATTCCACCTGCTTGCGGATGCCTGCGGCGTCCATTTCGGGCAGGTAGGAGAAGGTTTCGAACTTGCGACTTTTGACGTCGCCAAGGGACGACTGATAATCCTGCATTTCACTCATGGATTGATCCTCATGTTAGAGTGTTTGGGACGGGCCACCGAGGGTTGCTGGCGGCCCGGTTTCGCTTAGCGGTGCTGGACGTCAAGCTTGTCGACAGTGTCAAATTCAAATTTGATTTCCTTCCAGGTTTCCATCGCGGTCGCCAGTTCCGGGCTGTGTTTGGCCGCAGCGATCAGGATGTCTTTGCCTTCTTTTTCAAGCTCTTGCCCACGGTTGCGGGCTTCGACGCAGGCCTCAACCGCGACCCGGTTGGCCGCCGCACCCGCCGCATTGCCCCAAGGATGACCCAGGGTGCCGCCGCCAAATTGCAGCACGGCATCGTCGCCAAAAATATTGACGAGGGCCGGCATGTGCCAGACGTGGATGCCGCCCGAAGCGACCGCAAAGGCCCCAGGCATGGCGCCCCAATCCTGATCAAAAAAGATCCCGCGAGAGCGGTCTTCTTTGACGTATTTTTCCCGCAACAGGTCGATCCAGCCAAGGGTCGACTCGCGGTCGCCTTCGAGTTTGCCAACCACCGTGCCGGTGTGCAGATGGTCACCCCCGGACAGGCGCAGCATCTTGGTTAAGACGCGGAAGTGGATGCCGTGATTGGGGTTGCGGTCGAGAACCGCGTGCATGGCGCGGTGGATATGCAGCAGCATGCCGTTGTCGCGGCACCAGTTGGCCAGACCCGTGTTGGCCGTGAAGCCGCCGGTCAGGTAGTCGTGCATGATGATCGGCGCGCCCAACTCTTTGGCGTATTCGGCGCGTTTGTACATTTCTTCCGGCGTCGGGGCGGTCACGTTCAGGTAGTGGCCCTTGCGTTCACCGGTTTCGGCCTCGGCTTTGTGGATGGCCTCCATCACGAAATCAAAGCGTTGACGCCAGCGCATGAAAGGCTGCGAGTTTACGTTTTCGTCGTCTTTGGTGAAGTCAAGACCGCCGCGCAGGCCCTCATAACAGGCGCGGCCATAGTTCTTGGCCGAGAGGCCCAGTTTAGGCTTGATCGTGCAGCCCAGAAGCGGGCGGCCATATTTGTTCATCACGTCGCGTTCGACCTGAATGCCATGCGGCGGGCCGCCACAGGTCATCACATAGGCGAATGGAATGCGCACGTCCTCTAGGCGCAGGGCGCGCACGGCTTTGAAGCCAAAGACGTTGCCAACCAGCGAAGTCAGGATGTTAACGACGGAACCTTCTTCAAACAAATCAATTGGATAGGCGATAAAGGCATAAAAAGACTCGTCGCTGCCCGGCACGTCTTCGATCGCGTAGGCGCGGCCTTTGTAGTAGTCAAGATCAGTCAGAAGATCGGTCCAGACGGTTGTCCAGGTGCCGGTGGAGCTTTCGGCAGCAACGGCGGCGGCGGCCTCTTCGCGGGGGACGCCTTCTTGTGGGATGATCTTGAAACAGGCCAGGAAATCGGTGTCTTTTGGCACATATTCCGGCATCCAGTAAGTTTCGCGATAATCCTTCACTCCGGCGGTGTAAGACTTGCTTTGATCTTTGGGCATGTTGGTGATCCTCCTTTTGGGTCGAGCCTTCGGGGGGAAAGTTAGTTGACTCCGTAATTATATAAAAATAGATATATTTTATAAATGACATAGAGAATACTTTATGACGAAAATCATCCAGCCGACCTTGCAGCAAATGCGCTTGTTCGAGGCCGTAGCCCGGCACCGGTCCATCACCCGCGCGGCGGATGAGGTGCATCTGACCCAGCCGTCCGTATCAATGCAGGTCAAAACACTTGAGGGTAAACTTGGGCTGCCCTTGACCGATAAGATCGGCAAGACCCTGCATATCACCCGCGCGGGGCAGGTGGTGGCAGCGGCGTCGCGGGATGTTCTGGACCGCTTGGGCGACATGCAACGCGCGCTTGAAGATATGCACCGCGAGGTTGCCGGCCCCTTGTCTGTATCGGCAGTGTCGACGGCGAAATATTTTCTGCCACAGCTTCTGGGCAGTTTCAAACGGCGCTATCCGGGGGTGGAACCGCGCTTGCAGATCACCAACCGGGAGACGGTTTTAAAGCGGATCAAAGACAACGCGGACGACCTTTATATCATGGGCCGCTCCCCCAGCGAGGGGGCTTTGGTGGTTGAGCCGTTTTTGGAAAACATCATCGTCTTTGCCGCCCGGCCCGACAATCCACTGGTTGGCCAGAAAAACATTCCCATCGCGCGGCTGGTGAAAGAAAACATCATCCAGCGGGAGCCGGGCTCGGGCACGCGGCAGGCGATTGAAAAGTCGTTTCTGGCGGCGGGGCAGACGATCAGCACACATATGGAATTTGACGATACCGAGGCCATCAAACAGGGCGTGATTTCTGGCCTTGGCATTGCTTATCTGTCGCTGCATTCGCTGCGGCTGGAACGCGCTGCGGGCGAACTTGAGGTGCTGGACGTCGAAGGCTTTCCCCTGCGCCGCCGCTGGTATGCGGCCCACCAGCAGGGCAAACATCTTAGCAGTGCAGCGCAGTCATTTCTGGATTTCCTGCAACAGGAAAGCCATCGCGAAGTTACGAAACCCGTTATGGAATAGGGGCCGTTGTCCAGACGGCAAGGGATTTGAATTGGGCCTTGTGGCATGTCAGGTCAGATGTTGGGCGAAAAAAGCCAATGTCCGCTCCCACGCGAGGGTGGCGGCAGCCGGGTCGTAGCGCGGCGTCGTGTCGTTGTGAAAGCCGTGATTGACGCCTTTATAGAAATGCACTTGGTAAGGTTTTTGATGGGCCTCAAGTGCGGCTTTGTAGGCGTCCCAGCCTGCGTTGATGCGGCTGTCAAGCTCGGCATAATGGATCAAAAGCGGGGCTTTGATTGCGGGTACGTCCGCGGCGTCTGGCTGACGGCCGTAAAACGGCACGGATGCGGCCAGATCGGCATAGGCGACGGCAAGCGCGTTGCAAACGCCGCCACCATAGCAAAAGCCGACAGCCCCGACCTTGCCGGTCGCGCTTTCGTGGTCGCGCAGGAATTCAAATGCGGCGAAGAAATCGGCCATCAACTTGGCCGGATCAAGCTGGCGCTGCATCTCGCGGCCCTCTTCATCGGTGCCGGGATAGCCGCCAACAGGGCTCAGCCCGTCCGGGCCAAAGGCCAAGTATCCGGCTTTCGCCGCGCGCCGGACCACGTCGGCGATATAGGGGTTCAGGCCGCGATTTTCATGCACGACAAGCACCGCTGGCAGTTTGCTGGAGGCCCCTGCGGGCCGGGCCATCAGGCCTTTGATCGCGCCATGCCCGTCGGGGCTGTCATAGCTGACAATTTCGGTTTCAATCGCCGGATCATCGGGCGCGACCTGGTTGGCGAGGGCATAGTTTGGCTGGAGCTGTTCCAAAAGCATCAGCCCGGTCACACCGGCGGCGGTCAATTTGCCGGCCTGCTGGATGAACTGTCGTTTGGTCAGATTGCCATGCACATAGCCATCGAAAATTTCCAGAATACGCGGATCAAAATCCCGGGCATGTTTGCGTGGCTGGTTGGGTTTTGCGCTGTCCATGATCGCCCCTTTTGCGTTGAAACGGTTCGGCCCGCACAATCTAACACGAAAGGTTTCTGAGGCGGATCACATTTGTGAAAGGGCGGTTTTATGCCTGGCAGCAGGCGCAAATCTTGCCGCACATAAATCCGCTGGCCGAACAGGATGAAACCCGTCAAAGTTGAAGGACCACGGATCCTCGGGACAGGGAGACAGCGTCGTGAACGAGAAATTTGACGAAGAAATTGAGGCCCCTGAGCGGGTTGAAGTGCTGGAAGATGAAGGGCGCAGCATGCGCGAACTGGTGAAAGAAGCGCTTGATGCCAGGGACAGTGCTGCGCTGGCGGCCTTGCTGGAACCGCTGCCGTTAAGTGCGGCCTTGCGCCAGTTGCTGGCGTTGTCGGCGGAAGATCGCGATGAGGTTCTGAAGCTGGTGCCGGTCGAACTGGCGGCGGAACTGGTGGAAGAGGCCCCGCATATCGCCGCGACCGAAATGGTCGAACGGATGGAAACCGACCGCGCCGCCGAAGTGCTGGACGAGCTTGATTCAGACCTTCAGGCCGACCTGATCGGTGAGCTGGAAACCGAGGACGCCGAGGCGATCCTGGCGCAGTTTGATCCCGAAGACGCCGCCGATGTCCGCCGCCTGACCAAGTATGACGACGAAATCGCGGGCGGCCTGATGGTGGCGGAAACATTTTCGTTTCCTCAAACCGCGACGGTCGGGGCGGTGTTGCGCAGCATGGTCAGCGACGACGAGGATTTTGATCGCTATCGCGGCCAGCACCCCTATGTGGTGGATGCCGATGACAGGCCGGTCGGGGTCGTGTCCCTGCGCGCGCTGCTGACGGGCAAGCGCAGTGAAAAGCTGACCTCGGTGATGGTGGACCCTTTGACCGTCGGCGTTACGACGACGCTGGACGAGT
>CAYXXQ010000129.1:0-8961 GCA_964469075.1 uncultured Rhodobacter sp. | reverse complement strand
GAGTCTGGGCCGTGTCTCAGTCCCAGTGTTGCTGATCATCCTCTCAAACCAGCTATAGATCGTCGACTTGGTAGGCCATTACCCCACCAACTATCTAATCTAACGCGGGCCAATCCTTCACCGATAAATCTTTCCCCCGAAGGGCGTATACGGTATTACTCTCAGTTTCCCGAGGCTATTCCGTAGTAAAGGGTATGTTCCCACGCGTTACTAACCCGTCCGCCGCTCACCCGAAGGTGCGCTCGACTTGCATGTGTTAGGCGTGCCGCCAGCGTTCGTTCTGAGCCAGGATCAAACTCTCAAGTTGAAACGCATTACTGCGTGTCCTTAACGTTCGAACCTCTGCACATCTGAACCGGTTCCGAAGAACCGTTTCTCATTACTTGCCTTACTGAAGCAAGCAATGGTCACTTATTGTTTTTCTGTGTCTGAGTTTACCAAAGTAAACAAAGAACCACATCAAACGTGAAGCTGACTTTACATCATCGGTTCCTGGCCGAAGCCGTTCACCTAGTAAATTGATATGTAGAAGTCCGTCCGTCGATAACGACCAAACCGCCCACATATCTCTTCAGATACTGTCAATTTCAAAGAGCCAGCGACAAAAAACCTTGGTAGCGCCTTTGTTACTTGGCGCGCCCGCCGCTCGATATGTCGCTTTTTTTGTTACCGTGGAGTGTTTCGCCCCGCCGGTGAAGGGGTGTTTAGGCTTAGTGACTGAGACCCGCAAGTGCTTTTTTTGAAAAAATGACATTTTTTTAAAACTCCTGGGTTGGGCAGGCAGATTTGGTGGAAAACCGCCCAAATACTACAAAATCAGGCCCGGATTTTTAGGATTATTACCCGTCCTGAATCCCGCAAGTGTTTGAAATCAAAGTTATCCACATGACTTCTGACCAAATCGTCAGATTCGGTCGGCGATTCACCACGATTCACTGCGATTCAGGTGAACAGGCCGTGATTCACGCCCCGGATTCGCCCCGAGTCGGTGGATTTTTCTGCTTTGCAGCAAAGATTCGCGTGAATCGGCTGCCGCGAAGCCGCCAAATCAACAGGGCCGCGACAAGGATTGCGTAGATAACCGGCTCAGGCGGCCAGGATTTCACCAATAACAGATAATGAATCGCCCCAAACGCCGTCGCGACATAGCCAAGACGGTGAATCCGCCCCCAATTTCGCGCCCCCAACCGCCGGATCGAGGCATTGTTCGAGGTTACGGCCATCGGAATCAGCGCCAGAAAGGCCGTCATGCCGACAATTATATAGGGACGCTTATAGAGATCCTTCAGAATCTCGGCCCAGAAGAACTGTTTATCCAGCACCAGCCAGGTCAAAAGATGCAGCGCTACATATATAAACGCCAGCAATCCCAGCGCGCGGCGGAATTTCAGCAGGCTGATGCCGGTCGCCTGCCGCAAAGGCGTGATGAAAAGAATCGCGATCAGCAGCTGCAAGGCCCATTCGCCCAACTGATGCTCCAGCGCCGCAAGCGGATCCGTCCCCAACTGGTTGGTCACCGCCCAATAGAAATAGACAACCGCTGGCAACATCCCAAGCCAGTACAAGGGCCAGGTTGGCGTGCGGCGCAATTGCCCGTTCACACGGCTTGCCGGTCCCATCGCCTAAAAGTTCTTCGCCAGATCCATTCCGGCATAAAGCCCGGCAACATGTTCGCCATAGCCGTTGAACATCAGGGTCGGTTTGCGCTTGGCAAACAATCCACCCCCGACCGGCCGTTCGCTGGCTTGTGACCAGCGCGGATGATCGACCTCGGGGTTCACATTACTATAGAAGCCGTATTCGCGCGGTAGCAGCATGTTCCAGGTGGCTGGCGGCTGCTTGTCGGTCAAAGTGATGCGCACAATCGACTTGATGGATTTGAACCCGTATTTCCACGGCACGACCAGCCGCAATGGCGCGCCGTTCTGATTGGGCAGGTCTTTACCATAAAGTCCGGTCGCCATCAGGGTCAAAGGGTGCATCGCCTCGTCCAGGCGCAAACCTTCGCGGTACGGCCAGTCCAGCGACCGCGATTTCTGGCCCGGCATCTCTTCCGGGCGCACCAGGGTTTCAAACGCGACATACTTGGCACCCGATTGCGGCGCGACCCGTGCCAGCAGATCCGACAGTTGAAACCCGTTCCAGGGGATGACCATCGACCAGGCCTCCACACAGCGGAAGCGATAGATGCGCTCTTCGATCGAGACCTGGCTTAGAATATCCTCCAGCGCGTAATCGCCGGGATTGTCGACCATGCCGTCGATCTTCACACTCCAGAGGCTGGTGGTCAGCCCACCGGCATAGCGCGCCGGATCGTCCTTATCAAAACCGAACTCATAGAAGTTGTTGTAGCTGGTGATATCCTTCAGCGAATTTGGTGTCGCATCGGTGGAATAGGCACTTGCCGCATTGGCCTGCGAGGCTATGCCCGCCCCAAGGCCCATACCTGCCAGCGCCACTGCCCCGGCAATCACCTGTCGGCGATTTAAGAAATCCGCCTCAGGAGTGATATCGGAGTATTTCAACGTGCTGCGAAACCGGCTGGTCATTTTTAAGTTCCCTGACTGATGCGTGACTAACGCATCACCTAGGCTGTGGCATTTGCAAAAGCAAAACAACATGCCTCACGAAAGCGTTGGAATTCTTACAGGTCTACGGTCCAGACCTGTTGACCTGCATCAAGGCAAAGCGGCTTATATAAGGAGACACTGATACATGATCATACAACGGAGGGATAACATGAAACGCCTGCTGACCGCCCTGATCGCCGGGCTGTGCCTAAGCGGTGCAGCGTCCGCCGAAAAAGCCATGCTATATAGTGTCGAGGAAGACATCGAAGACGTGCTGTTCGCCCTTGAAAGTGAGATCGTCGGCCGAGGCCTGAAAATCGACAGCGTCAGCCATGTCGGCGCGATGCTGGACCGGACCGCGATGGATGTCGGCGCGACAGAAAAGATATTCTTCCGTGCCGAGGTGTTTTCCTTCTGCTCGGCCACAGTGTCCAGACAAGTGATGGAGGTCAACCCGGCCAACCTGGCCTATTGCCCCTACACCATCTTCGCCTACACCACACCGGATGCGATGGGGACCACGGTGGTTGGCCATGACGATTATCCCAACAATGAAATGCAGATCGTCGAAGACCTGCTAAGCGGCATCGTCAAGGACGCGTTGGGGCTGGAGTAACCGTTCGGTCGCAGCCTAATAGGCAATGCCCCAACGCTTGTACAAGAAGTGCAGCAGCCAGGCTGGCCCGATCAGCAGAAACTGCACATCCTTGAAGAAACTCGGCTTCTTGCCTTCGACCTTGTGGCCATAAAACTGGCCAATCCAGGCGATGACAAAAACGATCACCGCAAACTGCCAGAGCGGCAGGCTGAAATTCGCCTCGTAGAACACGATCAGCCACAGGCAGATCATCGCATAGATGACAAAGCCGATGGCCAGTTGCCAGGACATGATCAGGTAATAAATCACAGCCCCAAGCAACACCGGCGTCAGCCAGGTCAGGTAGGGCATGCCCGCAAAACTCGCCGGAACCGGCAGCGACTAGACAAGGGCGGCCACCGTCCAGACAATCACCGGCACACAAATCCAATGGATCGCCTTATTCGTCGCGTTCTGGTGGCTTTCGCCATATTCCGCTAACAAAGCGTCAATCTTTCTGGTCATAAGCCTTCCCCCCTTTTACCGTCGCCCGCCTGTCCGCACGCGGTCATTCACCAGCCCAGCAATACAACGCTTCCAACCGCAAGTCACCTGCTTGCAGTGGCTTGGCGCGGTGATGGCGAAGACGGGAGGAATATGGCCCCCAAAAACGGTAAGTCATTCGACGTCTATTCCCGCAGCCGGGGCAAGGAGGAAGCAGTCTGCCCAACCAAGCCCGCCAGATGCTTTCACCGCATCGCGGCCCAAAGACGTCACTTAAGATCATCAATCATCTTTGAAATCGCGTCTGCCATTTGTTTGTAGAACCCCGAATAGGCCGCCACGCGTTGCTTGATGTCAGCCTCGGTATCCGGAATAGTATTCAGAGTGTCATCAATTTCTTCCTGGGCGCGGTTCAGGCCGACGGCGACGGTTTCCAGCATTTTGGCGTAGGGATTGTCAGCCAGTTGAAAATAGTCCTGGCGTTGCCCTGGCTTGGCAACACGCTTGATCAGGCGGCGCTCTTCAAGGATGCGGGTTGCTGTGCTGATGCTGCCGCGACTGACCTGCAAATGCGCGGCCAGATCGCTGAACGAAACAGCGTCACCATCCCAGACCAGCATCCCCAGCAAGCGGCCCGCAATGCGGGGCAGGCCGTCGTTTTGCACAATCATGCCGATCTTTTCGATGAATTCGCTGCGGATTTCCTTAATGTTTTTCGTCATGGTTATGGCCTCTTTTTACTTATACAGATCACCGGGCTGGTGCGCCCAGATTGCTTAGTCCCATCCGGACACACCTGCTGGAATTCACGTCTGCTGCGGTTGGTTTGCCCCCAGCACAGTCACCAGCCCCCGCAACAGACGTTGGCGCCCGCCATCAACGACGCTGAACAGCGAAGGCACAAACAACAGCGACAATACGGTAGACAGCAACAGACCACCGATTACCGCAATCGCCATTGGGGCACGGAATTCACCGCCCTCGGCCACGGCCAGTGCGCTGGGGACCATGCCTGCCGTCATCGCGATGGTGGTCATGATGATCGGGCGGGCGCGTTTGTGCCCGGCCTCAAGCATCGCGTTGGTCGTGTTGGCCCCGCCTTTCATCGCTTCCATTGCAAATTCGACCAGCATGATCGCGTTTTTGGTGACGATCCCCATCAGCATCAGAAAGCCGATGACAACCGACAAGCCGATACCAGCCCCATAGATATAAAGGGCAAAGATCGCGCCGCCGATGGCCAATGGCAGGGACATCAGGATCGTGATCGGAGTCATGAAGCTGGAGAAAAGAAGCACAAGGACAACATAGACCAGCAGGATACCCGCCCCCATCGCCAGGCCGAACTGGGTAAATATCTCGCCCATCACCTCGGCGTCACCACCGGCCTGAATTTCAGTACCTTCGGGCATATCAAGGGTAATCGGCAGCGCGTTTACTGCCGAGGTTGCCTCGCCCAGAAAGAAGCCTTCGGCAACATCCGCCTCGACACTGGTGCGATATTGCCGATCATAGCGTTTGATCGAGGTTGGGCCAGTGGACAGCGCGACATCAGCAACAACACTTAACGGCACAGGGGCGCCATTGGTGCTGGGAATACGCAATCCTGCCATCCGAAACAGGTCTTCCCGGACGTCCTGTTCCAGCCGGACTATGATCGGGATTTGCCTGTCACTGGCGTTGAATTTGGCGACATTGCCGCTTGTATCACCGATGGTTGCAATACGGATGGTCGAGGCAAGGGCCGCCGATGTAACGCCCATTTCGGCCGCAAGCTCAGCCTTCGGGGTTATCTGGATTTCCGGACGCACCAGTGATGCCTGGCTTAACGCATCCTGGATTTCTGGCAGCGCATTCATCTGATCAGCCAGCGCCTGTGCTGCGGCAGCGGTTGCATTGACGTCATCCCCTAAAACCGAAATCTGCAGGTCGCGGGTGCCGTTTTCAGACAGCACGAACAGCCGAACATCGGGGACATCGTTCAGCAGCAGGTCCAGCTCGTCGATAATTTCAAACGACGACCGATCACGAAGGGTTTTTGATCCAAAGCCGATCCGCACTGTTGCCGTCGTACTCAACCCGTCCACAAACACAGTCTGCACTTCGGGAATGGTGCGAATGATCGAAGTCACCTCACGGGACACGGCCCGTGTCTGATCCATCAAAGAGCCCGGCGGCAGTTCAATCGATACACTGGCCCGCCCGGTGTCAGAGGGCGGCACAAATTCCGTCGGCAATATTGTAGCCGAAAAAATCGACCCCACGAAAATTCCAACACCGATGATCAGGGTCACCAGACGATGGTGCAACGTCCAGTCCAGAATGCGCATGTAATTGCGCATGACAAAGCCATCTTTTTCTTCCTCGGGTTCGATCCCGTCACGCAGGAAATAGGCTGCCATCATCGGCGTGATCAGGCGGGCGACCAGCAGCGAGAACAGCACGGCCACCGCAACGGTCAGGCCGAATTGCTTGAAATACTGACCCGCGATGCCCGACATGAAACTGACAGGGGCAAAGACCGCCACGATGGTCAGGCTGATCGCGATCACCGTCGTGCCGATCTCGCTTGCAGCTTCCTCGGACGCTTCATAGGCCGGTTTACCCATATGGATGTGCCTGACGATGTTTTCGATCTCGACAATGGCGTCGTCCACCAAAATCCCCGTGACAAGTGTGATCCCCAACAGGCTGACGGTATTCAGCGAAAACCCGAGATATTGCATCACAATGAAAGTCGGGATGATCGACAGTGGCAAGGCCACCGCCGTGATGATCGTTGCCCGCCAGTTTTTCAGGAACAGGAACACCACAATGACCGCAAGGGCAGCGCCTTCGTAAAGCGTCTCCATCGCGGAATGGTAGGTGCTGTTGGTGTAGGTGGTTGCGTCATCGATCAAGGTGAACGTGGCGTTGGGATAAGCTGCGGACAGGTCGGCGATCCGTTCCTTGGCATTATCGCCTGCCGTCAGGTCGCTGGCACCGGTGGCCCGAAACACGCCAAAGGCAACAACGGGTTGGCCGTTGAACATCGCAAAGGTCGCGGCATCCGCTGCCCCTTCAAACACCCGGCCCAGATCGTCAAGCCGCACGGCCCCGCCACCGCCCAGCGTGATCGGTGTCGCCGCCAGGTCGTTTATCGTAGCGGCACTGCCCAGGGCGCGGATCGAAAACTCCTGCCCGGCAAGATCGCCCGAGCCGCCGCCCAGATCAATATTGTTCTGGCGAAGCTGGTTGTTCACGTCCGAAGCTGTCAAGCCAAGGGCCAGCAGGCGATCCGGGTCCAGTTCAACCTCAATCGCCTGATCGCCACCGCCGATACGCTCGACCTTACCGATACCATTGGCCCCGGTCAGTTTTCGGGCCACGATTTCGTCAACAAAATGGGACAGATCCTCGATCGAGCGGGTCGGATCAGAAACCGCAAAGGTCAGGATCGGCAATCCGGTCACATCCAACCGCTGCACATTGGGTTCAGTAATGCTTTCAGGCAGCTCCCCCCGCACACCCGCGACGGCATCCTTGATGTCGTTCAGGGCGCGGTCGGTGTCGACCTCAAGGTCAAATTCAATCGTGATATTGGCAAAACCGTCTGTGGCTGTTGCCGATACATGGTTGACGCCGCTGACATCTGACACGGCACTTTCAACCGGTTTGATGATCTGATTGGCAATCTCGGACGGCGCGGCGCCGGGCTGGGCGATGCCGATGGTGACAATCGGGATGTCAATGTTGGGAAACTGGGTGACGGGAAGCCTGGCGAAGCCGACTAGGCCGACGATGACCAGCACCAGAAACAGAGCCAGCGAAGGGACCGGCCTGCGAATGGCCCAAGTTGACATGTTCATTCGGTCGCTCCCTCAGCGGCGGTGGCTTCCGGAAAGATCGGTCTGATTTCGTCGCCGTCCGCAAAGAACGCCCCGGCCCGGGCCACGACCACATCGCCATCGGTTAGTCCCGCGATAACCTCACGCAGGCCATTCCAGATCAGCCCGGCCACAATGGGCCGCTTTTCCAGCCGCCCGTCGGCCACGACCAAAACAAAAGTACCGCTGCTGTCAGTCAGGACCGCTGTTGTCGGAATGCCCAGGGACATCCGTTCAACCGTGATGATTTCGCCGCTGGCGAAAACGCCTGTGCGCAATGTGCTGTCACTGGCAATCTCGATCCTGATGGTTCCAAGCCGGTTGCGGGCATCCACAGTCGGGGAAATACGACGAACCGTGCCTGCCACTTCGCCATTTCCCGCAATCCGCAGCCGCGCCGGGTCACCAACGCTGATGGTGCCAAGGGCTGTTTCGATCACGTCGGCTTCGACCTCGATCTGACCATCGCGGATGATCCTGTAAATCGGCTCACCTCCGGATGCGGCGATTGCCCCGATCTGACCGTTCCGCGCAGAGACCAGCCCATCCGCCGGCGCCCGCAATGTTGCCCGTTCAAGGTTCAGTCCGGCGATATCCAGGCTGGCCTGGGCCAGCTGCCGCTGTGCTTCGGCCACGGCAAGACCATCTCGGGCAGATGCCACTGCCGAGGCCGCCGTTTGTTCATTTGCGATGGCTTGGTCCAGGGCCGCCTGCGTCACAGTGCCGTTCCGACGCAGGGCCGCTGCCCGCTCGAGCGCGGTTGCCGCCTGGGTTTCCCCCGCCAGGGCAGAGGTAATCTGATTGCGGGCCTGGCTGACGGTGGCCGAAGACCGTGCAAGCTCTGCCCGTGCCTGGGCCTGTTGCGCCGTCAGCGTCCTGTCGTTCAAACGGGCCAGTACCTGCCCCGCCGTGACAGTATCGCCCACATCCACCAACAAGGCGTCGATGGTCGATCCGGTGACCTGAGGGAAGACCAGAACCTCCTCTTTCGGCATCAGCGTGCCTGAAATCGCGACCTGTCCGACCATTTTGGCCTTGGCAACCCTAGCCACCGTAACCGACGCAATGGTCGCTTCTTTCTGGAAAGCCGGGGCCACTGTTTCCGCCCAGACAGCCGCTGGAAGACATGTGGCCGACGCGTATGTCAGCAACGCCAACACAAACCGCTTTCCGGGCCGGGGATTGGTTTGATCAGTTCTCATCACATGAGTTTCCTTAGGCGATATGGGTCAGGCCATCGGCCAACCAGACAGATCGCCTGACCTAATTGTTCATTTTATTTCCGTCAATATATTTTGTTCAGTATTAACTGAACCATTTGTGATGACTGTTTTTGGCGGAGCCACCGTTGAAGAGGCAGCAGAAGCGCTTCCAATGAATTGGCTGAAGGTGAATAGCCCCTAGAATTGTAGACACCTTGCTTGGTAATTTTGGAAGCAAGGAG